>CALKAA010000064.1 GCA_937983495.1 uncultured Gemmobacter sp.
AGAAGCTGCGCTTCGCCATCCGTGAAGGCGGCCGCACCGTCGGCGCTGGCGTCGTGTCGAAGATCATTGAATAATGATCCCGAGACGCGCAAACGAAAGCGTGTCGAAGATCATTGAATAATGATCCCGAGACGCGCCACCGAAAGCGTGTCCAAAATCATCGAGTGATGATGTTCGGATGACCCTCGGGTCATCGGACAGAAAGGCCGCCCCTCAGGGCGGCCTTTTGCTTTGCCCCCGGCTCCAACCCGCGCAACCTCCGATCCTTCGTCGAAGGATCGGGCCCCGCCGATGCCTTGCGCACAATTCCGAAGCGGGGCACAACGCCTCAGGCAACCCGGAGGATCGCATGGCCAAACTTGTTCACTCCATGATCCGCGTGCTGGACGAGGCGCGCTCACTCGCCTTTTACGATCAGGCCTTTGGTCTGAAGCCCGTAGACAGGCTGGAGTTCGACAGCTTTACCCTGATCTATCTTGCCAATGCTGCAACGGGTTTCGAGCTGGAGTTGACGGTAAACAAGGGCCGCACCGCCCCTTATGACCTTGGCGATGGCTATGGCCATATGGCCGTGGTGGTCGAGGATGTGGAGGCCGAGCATGCCCGTCTAGCTGCCGTCGGGCTGGCTCCGCGCAAGCTGGTGGATTTCCGCAATGGCGATGTGCCGGTCGCAAAGTTCTTCTTCATTGCTGACCCCGATGGTTATCAGATCGAGGTCATCCAGCGCGGTGGGCGGTTCCGTTAAGGGATCACCTTGCCGGGGTTCATCAGCGCCGCCGGGTCCAGCGCCGCCTTGATCTGGCGCATCACCTCCAGCGCCACCGGGTCTTTGCGCCGCGCCATGGAGCGCTTCTTCGACAGGCCGACCCCGTGTTCGGCCGAGAAGGTGCCGCTATGGCGCAGCACTTCTTCTTCCAGCATCTCCACAATCGCATCGGCCAGGGCGGCATCTTCGCGGCTGGGGAAGATGGTCAGATGCACATTGCCATCACCCAGATGCGCCACTGCCAAGGTTTCCGCCCCTGTATCCAGCGCCGGCAGTCGCCCCTCAAAGGCCGCCAGCAGGGGGGCCACCTGGTCCAGCGGCAGCGCGATGTCGGTGTCGATCAGCGGGCGGCGGGCAAAGGTGACCTCGGCAGCCAGTTCCCGCCGCTCCCACATGCCGCGGCGCTGCGCTTCGGTCCGGGCGACAATCGCATCCAGAACGAGCCCTGCCTCCATCTCTGCCGCCAGCACCTCCTCCAGCAGGGTGGTCAGCGGCAGGCTGCCATCCGGGGCCGGGGTGCAATCGCGCGGGGCCGTGGCCCCCAGCTCCACCAGAATCGTCACTTCCGGGCGCGGCTGGAACGGTTCTGACAGGTCGGGCCGGGCCTCTGCCAGGCGGCGCATATAGCTGGCGGGCATATATTCAAAGGCCTCCACCAGCCCGCCTGTCGCCTCTTGCAGTCTGTTCAGCAGCACCAGCGCATCCGGCAACGATCGTGCAGCCAGCGTGGCGGTGGCATGGGCGCGCGGGGCCGGGACCAGTTTCATCACCGCGCGGGTGATGACCCCCAAAGTGCCTTCGGCACCGATGAACAGGTCTTTCAGGTCATAGCCGGTATTGTCCTTGTGCAGGGCGCTCATCAGATTGAGCACCCGCCCATCGGCCAGCACCACCTCCAGCCCAAGGCACAGCGCGCGGGTGGAGCCATGGCGCAGCACATTCGAGCCGCCCGCATTGGTCGAAAGCACACCGCCGATCATAGCCGAGCCCCGCGCCCCAAACCACAGTGGGAAATACAGACCCTGTTATTTGGTCTAACTCTTGGGCTGTTGCCAAATTATTTTGCAGCAGGTATTGCT
>CALKAA010000065.1 GCA_937983495.1 uncultured Gemmobacter sp.
TGGCGGCGCATTTCGCTGACCCGGCGGCAGGGCCGGTGGTGGCGGGCTATTTCGAGGGCAATGCGGCCTCGGCCAGGGTTCTGGCGGGCTTGGGGTTTGTGGAGACGGGGCGCGACCATCGCCGCTCGGCCTCGCTGGGGCAGGATTTGCCGCATGTCGTGGTGCAATTGACCCGCGAGGCTTGGGCGCAGGCGCATCCTTTGGAGATCGAGACGGCGCGGCTGCGGCTGGCACCACTGGAGCCAGAGCGGGATGCCAGCGACTTGGCGCGGATTGGCGGGATGCCCGAGGTGGCGCGGCAGATGTTTTCGCTGCGCGCGCCATGGCCGGAGGTGGAGGTGCGCGACTGGATCACAGCGAGCCGCTGGCGCGGCTGCCTTGGCTTTCGCCTGGGCATCTGGCGCGGAGCTGTGTTGATCGGCATGGTCGGGATTGGCGGGCGGCCCTGCTCGGTTTCGTATTTCATCGACCCGGCAGAGGCCGGTCAGGGCTATGCCACCGAGGCGATGCGGGGTTTGCTGGCGGCTGCGATGGCGCGCTTTGGGTTGGACAGCGTGGTGGCGGATCACTTTGTCGACAATCCGGCCTCGGGGGCGGTGCTGCGCAAGCTGGGCTTTCGCCAGACCGGTGCCGGCATGGGCGAGAGCGGGGCGCGGCAGGGTTTGCATCCGACCGTGGAATATCGGCTGGACCGCGATGTTTTCCTGCGCCAGCATGGCGGCGAAGGAGTGCGGTCATGTTGATCCGGGATGCCAGCCCTGCCGATGCGGCGGCGATTGCGGCGATTTACAATGAGGCGGTGCGCACCACCACGGCCATTCTGATGGAGGGCGAGGTGGGGGCGGAGAACCGCGTGCAATGGATGCAGGCGCGGCAGGCCATGGGCTATCCGGTGCTGGTGGCCGAGGCCGAAGCCGAGGCAGGCGGCGCGGTGCTGGGCTATGCGGCCTTTGGCGACTGGCGCCCGTTTGACGGGTTCCGCGGCACGGTGGAAAACTCGGTCTATGTGGCACCACAGGCGCGGGGGCAGGGCGTGGCGCAGGCGCTGCTGGCGGCGCTGATCCCGCGGGCGCGGGCCTGTGGCAAGCATGTGATCGTGGCGGCCATCACGTCGGAAAACGCGGCCTCGCTGCGGCTGCATGAGAAGCTGGGCTTTGTGGAGACCGCGCGCATGCCGCAGGTGGGGCAGAAGTTTGGCCGCTGGCTGGACCTTGTGTTCCTGCAATTGCGGCTGGACGACCGGCCCAACCCGTGATCCGCTTGCGCCCGGACGCATCCGGGGCTATCGCCACTGTTTGAACACCACGCCGAAGGGGCCTTTAGATGAAATTCCTCGATCTCGCCAAGGTCTATATCCGCTCGGGCGGCGGCGGCTCGGGCTGCGTATCGTTCCGGCGCGAGAAATTCATCGAATTCGGCGGCCCGGATGGCGGCGATGGCGGCAATGGCGGCTCGGTCTGGGCCGAGGCGGTGGAGGGGCTGAACACCCTGATCGACTATCGCTATCAGCAGCATTTCTTCGCAAAATCGGGGCAGCCCGGCATGGGCAACCAGCGCACCGGGCGGTCGGGCGATGACATCATCCTGAAAGTGCCGCTGGGCACCGAGATCATCGACGAGGATGAGGAAACCGTGATCGCCGACCTGACGGTGCCGGGGCAGCGCGTGCTGCTGGCCAAGGGCGGCAATGGCGGCTGGGGCAACCTTGCCTTCAAATCCTCGACCAACCGTTCGCCCTCGCGGGCCAATCCGGGGCAGGAGGGGGTGGAGCGCACCATCTGGCTGCGGCTGAAGCTGATTGCCGATGCGGGGCTGTTGGGCCTGCCCAATGCGGGGAAATCGACCTTCCTCGCCGCTGTGTCCAATGCGCGGCCCAAGATCGCGGATTATCCCTTCACCACTTTGGTGCCCAATCTGGGCGTGGTGGGGATCGACGGGCATGAATTTGTGATGGCCGATATTCCGGGCCTGATCGAGGGCGCGAGCGAGGGCCGGGGCCTTGGCGATCAGTTTCTGGCGCATGTGGAGCGCTGCTCGGTGCTGCTGCATCTGGTCGATGGCACCTCGGAAACGGTGGATGAGGATTACGAGACCATCGTGGGCGAGTTGGAAGCCTATGCCGAGGAACTGGCCGAGAAGCCGCGCATCGTGGCCCTGAACAAGATCGACGCGCTGGATGCGGACACGCTGAAAAAGCGCAAGAAAAAGCTGGAAAAGGCCGTGGGCAGCCCGGTTTTCACCATTTCGGGCGTGTCGCAGCAGGGCTTGCTGGATGTGCTGCGGGCGCTGCATGCCGAGATCATGGCGGATCGCATCGCGCAAATGCCGGTTGAGGTGACGAAATGGCAGCCCTGATGGAAGCCGTGCAGGCACCGGATGTCGCCAAGGCGCGGCGGCTGGTGGTGAAGATCGGCTCGGCGCTGCTGGTGGACCGGGCCAAGGGGCTGCGGCAGGGCTGGCTTTCGGCGCTGGCCATGGATGTGGCCGAGGCCAAGGTGCGCGGCGCGGATGTGGTGCTGGTGTCTTCCGGCTCCATCGCCTTGGGGCGGATGATTTTGGGCCTGCCTGCGGGCGCGCTGACGCTGGAGCAATCGCAGGCGGCGGCGGCGGTGGGGCAGATCCGTCTTGCGCGGGCCTATGAGGAAGTGCTGGCGCCGCATGGCATCACCACGGCGCAAATCCTGGTGACGCTGGAAGACACAGAGGATCGCCGCCGCTACTTGAACAGCCGCGCCACGATGGAGACCCTGCTGGGCTTGGGCGTGGTGCCGATTGTCAACGAAAACGATACAGTCGCCACGGATGAAATCCGCTATGGCGACAATGACCGGCTGGCGGCGCAGATCGCGGTGACGGCGGGGGCGGATCAGCTGATCCTTCTGTCTGATGTGGACGGGTTCTACAGCGCCAATCCGAAGGAAGACCCCACCGCCACGCGCTTTGACGTGGTGGACACCATCACGCCCGAGATCGAGGCGATGGCGGGCGACCCGATTTCGGGCCTGTCGAAGGGCGGGATGAAGACCAAGCTGATGGCGGCCAAGACCGCCGTGGCGGGGGGCTGCGCCATGGCGATCATGGAAGGTTCGGTGCTGCGGCCCTTGAAGGCGCTGGCTGAGGGCGCGAACCGGACGTGGTTTGTGCCGACCGCCGATCCGCATCATGCGCGCAAGCTGTGGATCAATGCCATGAAGGAAAAGGGCAGGATTCGGGTCGATGAGGGGGCGGTGACGGCGCTACGCTCTGGCAAGAGCCTGCTTCCGGCGGGGGTTGTGGCGGTGGAGGGCAGCTTTGGCCGGGGCGAGCCGGTGGGCATTCTGGGCCCTGACGGCGTGGCGCTTGGGCGCGGGCTGATCCGCTATACCTCAGACGAGGCGCGGGCGATTGCGGGGCGGCGATCCGGCGAGATTGCCGGGATTTTGGGCTATGAGGGGCGGGCGGCGCTGATCCACCGGGATGACATGGTGGTGTGACGCTTGTGGCGACGCTTGTGGCCTGCGCCGGGGGCTTTGCCCCGTCAGCCATCGGCCTTGAACCGATGGCGGCCGATGGCTGACCCCCAGGATATTTTTGCCAAGATGAAAGAGGGCGCGATGGACGCTGTGGCGATGGAAGATGTGGGCGAGCTGATGCGCGGGATCGGGGCTGCGGCCGGCGATCGCCATCGGCAGTCGGATGTTCTCCTC
>CALKAA010000066.1 GCA_937983495.1 uncultured Gemmobacter sp.
TATGGCGCAGCCCCCCCGCCCCCGGCTGCACGGCTTTCACAGCGATTGGCGGCCTGGTGGCAGGCCCATCCGGGCTGGCCACCCGAGGCCCGGCTGATCCTGGGCGGCCCCGCCACGCCGGCCCGGCTACGCCGCAAGGCCGCAAGCGGGCTCTTGCGTGATTACCCATGGCTGTGCATGCTCGCGCACCATGATCATGGCATCACGGGCCTTGCGCCACAGTCTGCCCCCTATCCGCTTATGCTCAAAAGTTTTTCTTCTTCTTCTGAAACTCAAGGTGACCCGTCATGAATGCGATTATGAAACAGGCCTCGCGCATGGGGCGGCTGTCCACTGTGCTGGGGCCGGATGTGCTGGTGCTGCAACGGTTCGAAGGCATCGACGCCTTGAATGCGCTGTTTGAATACCATGTCGATTGCCTCGCTGCCGACCCCGCCATCGACTTTGACGCGCTGATCGGCACCCATGCCACCGTCACCCTGCTGGGGGCGGATGGCGGCGAACACCCGTTTGACGGGCTGGTGACCGAGGCGCGCTGGCTTGGCCCCGGCGAAAACGGCCATCGCTACCGGCTATGCCTGCGGCCCTGGTTCCACCTGGCCACGCTGCGCCGCAACCAACGCATTTTCCACAGCAAAACCGTGGTGCAGATTCTGCAAGAGGTGCTGGCCGATCACGCAAGCGGCGGTCAGGCCGAGATCAAGCTGACGGGCGATTACCCGGTGCTGGAATATACCGTGCAATATCGCGAAAGCGACTTCGCCTTCTGCTGCCGGATGATGGAGCGCTTTGGCATTTCCTATCACTTCACCCATCAGCAAGGCGCGCACCTGATGGTGCTGACCGATGCCGCCGAGGCGCATCGCAGCATCGGCCCCCGCCCCTTCCACCCCGCGCAAGGCGCACATCTGGAGGATGTGGAGCATTTCAGCGACTGGCGCCCGGCGCGGCGGCTGACCACCGGCAGCATCCGGCTGACCGATTACAACTTCAAGACCCCGATGGCCGCAATGGAAACGGCGCGCAGCGGTGATGCCGCCTATGCGCAGGGCCAGATCGAAAGCTATGATTATCCGGGCGATTATCTCGATCAGGCGCAGGGGCGCGGCGTGGTGCGCAAACGGCAAGAGGCCGAGCGTGGACAGGATCACCGCTATGAGGCGGCAGGTGACATCGCGGGCCTCACCGCAGGCATGCGCGTGACGCTGGCGGGGGATTTCGTCCCCGGCCATGGCGAGGAGTTCCTGTGCCTGTCCACCCGGCACAGCTATGTCTCTGACAGTTACGGCACAGGTGCCCAGGCCAGCGATGGCCGCGCCTATAGCGGCACCTACCTGCTGATGCCTGCCAAATCCCCGCTGATGCCAGAACTGAAAACGCCGCGCGCGCTGGTGCTGGGGCCGCAGACCGCCATGGTGGTGGGCGCGGGCGAGATCGACTGTGACGATCACGGCCGTATCCTCGTGCGTTTTCACTGGGATCTGGCGGGGGCGCAGTCGATGCGCTGCCGCGTCAGCCAGGCCTGGGCTGGCAATGGCTGGGGCAGCATGGTGATCCCGCGCATCGGCATGGAGGTGGTGGTGGAGTTTCTGGAGGGCGACCCCGACAAGCCGCTGGTCACCGGCTGCGTCTATAACGGCCAGAACCGCCCCCCCTATGACCTGCCCGCCAACAAGACCCGCACCACCTTCAAATCCGACAGCCATCAGGGGCGCGGCCATAACGAGTTGCGATTCGAGGACAAGGCCGGGGCCGAGGAAATCCATATCCACGCGCAATATGACCGCAATGAAACCACGCTGCACGACCACAGCGAAATGATCGCAAACAACTGGAGCCAGACTGTCGGCAACTGCAAATCCATCACGGTGGGCGTGAATCATGAGGAGACCATCGGCGCGCAATTCTCGCAAACCGTCGGAGCCAGCAAGACGGTGAATGTCGGCGTCTCGCATAACGAAACCATCGGCGCGATGATGACGCTCAGCGTGGGGGCCGCCCTCACCGAAATCGTCGGCGCGGTCAGCAGCCGCACGGTGGGCGGGGCGCATATGCTGACAGTCGGCGGCCCGATCGCCGTGACCACCGGGGCCTCCATGACCACCAGCGTGGCCCAGAACGCCACCGAGACCATCGGCAAGATCCTCGCCATCGAGGTCGGAGATGCCTTCATTCTGCAAGTGGGGGCCGCCAAGCTGGAGATGAAGAAAGACGGCTCGATCAAACTGACCGGAAAGCAGATCGACGTGAAAGGCAGCGCGGGCGTGAAGCTGAAAGGCGCGAAGATCGAGCATAACTGAGCCGCCATCAAGCAACGGCCCGCCCCCCAAAATAATAAAGGCCCGGCACAGGGCCGGGCCTTGCCAATCTGGCAGACAGGCTCAGCCCTGCGGTCGGCCGGTCAACTGCGCCTCACGCGCGGCATCGGCGCTTTGCGGCGCAGATGAGACGGTGACGCGGGCTGCCTCTTTCGCGGCCTTGCGGCGCAGGATCTCGGCCTCGATCCCGTCACTGTAGGGGATCAGATACCCATCTTCGTTGTCGATCCATTTGCCTTCCAGGCGCTCCGATTCCTCGCGGGTCCGCACCCGAACCTTGGTGCCCAGGTTCACACGGCTGTAAAGGTCAATCGCATCCTGATTGAACAGCCGGATGCAACCGGCCGAAGTGGCCTTGCCGATCGAAGCATTTTCGCGGGTGCCATGGATGCGGAAATAGGTATCCCGCCCGCCGCGATAGAGATAAAGCGCCCGCGCGCCCAGCGGGTTGATCAACCCGCCCGGCAGACCGCCCGCATATTCTGCATACATCTCGGGGAAGGTGCGCACCATATTGGCGGTGGGCGTCCAGGACGGCCATTCCTGCTTGCGGTTCACCGTGGCGCTCCCGCGGAAGCCAAGGCCTGTGCGACCGACTGCGATGGTATAGCGCATGGCCTGCCCACCGGGCAGCACATAGTAAAGGTTCCGCGCAAAGGGATCGACCACGATGGTTCCGGGCGGATCATCGCCATTGAAGGCCACCTGAGCGCGCGGCATGGTGCCGGTCAGGTAATGCGCGGGCACGGGTTCGATGAAGAACTCGCCATCCTGCACGCCTTCATAGCCCGGCACCGTGGCGGGAGCAGGCGGCGGATTCGAGGTGGGCGGTGCGGCGCAGGCGGTCAGCAAAACAAGCGCGCCAAGGGCGGTGAGGCGGGTGATGGCAGTCAGCAGCATTTTATAAGGGCCGTTTCAAGAATCGGGGCCAAAGTATCGAGCAGATTTGGCGATAGAAACTGTGCCGCGCCGCGCAAGGCAACAGCTTTTCGCGAAAGATTAACCTTTCGCCCGCAAAGGCACCGACAGGCCACATGATTTGGGCACATGATCTGTCTGGCAGCCCCGGCCGGAAAGACCCATGCACACCCCGCCTCGCGCTGACTGCGACGCTTTGTTTTTCAGTTGCGACATTTCCCCTTGCAACCCATGCCGCAGTTGCATATTCACAGCGGCGGGACACCTCTCCCCAACGAGAGGCTTATATCTGGAAGGATACCATGGCTGATCTGATCGCCCCGGCATTGCGCCCGGCCAACCCGCGTTTTTCCTCTGGCCCCTGCGCCAAGATCCCCGGCTTCACCCTCGACATGCTTGCTGATGCGCCGCTGGGCCGCTCGCACCGTGCCGCTGTGGGCAAGGCGAAGCTGAAAGAGGCGATTGACCTCACCCGCGAAATTCTGGGCGTGCCTGCCGATTATCGCATCGGCATCGTGCCCGCCTCTGATACCGGCGCCGTCGAGATGGCGCTGTGGTCGCTGCTGGGCGCGCGCCCGGTGGAAATGCTGGCCTGGGAATCCTTCGGCGAAGGCTGGGTCACCGATGTGGTGAAACAGCTCAAGCTGGATGCCAAGGTGCAAAAGGCCCCTTATGGCGAGATCGTCGATCTTGCCACGGTCGATTTCGACTCCGATGTGGTGTTCACCTGGAACGGCACCACCTCAGGCTGCCGCCTGCCCAATGGCGATGCGATCCCCGCGACCCGCGCTGGCCTGACCATCTGCGACGCAACCAGCGCCGCCTTTGCGATGAACCTGCCCTGGGACAAGCTCGATGTCACCACCTTCTCCTGGCAGAAGGTGCTGGGCGGCGAGGGCGGCCATGGCGTGCTGATCCTCAGCCCCCGCGCAGTCGAACGGCTGGAAAGCTACACCCCCGCATGGCCGCTGCCGAAAATCTTCCGCCTCACCTCCAAGGGCAAGATTTCCGAAGGCATTTTCGTGGGCGAAACCATCAACACGCCGTCCATGCTGTGCGTTGAGGATTACCTCGTGGCGCTGAAATGGTCGCAAACCATCGGCGGGCTGAAGGGCCTGATCGCGCGGTCCGAGGCCAATGCCAGGACCATCGCCGATTACATCGCGGGCAAGGACTGGATCGCCAATCTGGCAGCCCGGCCCGAGATCGCCTCTTGCACCAGTGTCTGCCTGAAATTCACCGATCCGCGCATCACCGATGGTGCCACCTTCGCCAAGAACGTGGCCAAGCGGTTGGAGAAAGCTGGCGTGGCGCTGGATGCCGGCGCCTATCGCGATGCCCCTCCCGGCCTGCGCATCTGGTGCGGTGCCACGGTGGAGCAATCCGATGTGGCGGCCCTGATGCCCTGGATCGAATACGCTTTCAACGCCGAGATCGCGGCGCTCACAGTCGCGGCCTGATCTCAGCCAGATTTGCATGACAGCCAGGTGGGGGCCTGCCCCCACCCCATTCTCAAAACGCATCCCGAGGATACCCCCATGGCCCCCCGCGTTCTCGTTTCCGACGAACTTTCCGAAACCGCCGTCCAGATCTTCCGCGACCGTGGCGTCGAGGTCGATTACATGCCGAAACTCGGCAAAGACAAAGAGAAATTGGCCGAACTGATCGGCCAATATGATGGCCTCGCCATCCGCTCCGCCACCAAGGTCACCGAAAAGCTGCTGGAAAGCGCCACCAACCTGAAAGTGGTGGGCCGCGCCGGGATCGGTGTCGATAACGTCGACATTCCGGCCGCGTCGAAAAAAGGCGTGATCGTGATGAACACGCCCTTCGGCAACTCGGTCACCACCGCCGAACATGCCATCGCCATGATGTTCGCCATCGCCCGGCAACTGCCGGAGGCCTCGGTCTCCACCCATGCCGGGAAATGGGAGAAGTCGAAATTCATGGGGGTCGAGCTGTTCAACAAGACCCTCGGCGTGATCGGCGCGGGCAATATCGGCGGCATCGTCTGCGACCGCGCCGTGGGCCTGCGGATGAAGGTTGTGGCCTATGACCCCTTCCTGAGCGAAGAACGCGCCAAGCAACTGGGCGTGACCAAAGTAGAACTGGACGAACTGCTGGCCCGCGCCGATTTCATCACCCTGCATGTGCCGCTGACCGACAAGACCCGCAACATCCTGTCGCGTGAGAACCTGGCCAAAACCAAGAAGGGCGTGCGCATCATCAACTGCGCTCGTGGCGGGTTGATCGACGAGGCGGCGCTGAAAGACGCCCTCGACAGCGGCCATGTGGCCGGGGCCGCGCTCGACGTGTTCGAGGTGGAACCCGCCACCGACAACATCCTGTTCAATCACCCCAATGTCGTGGTGACACCGCATCTGGGCGCCTCCACCACCGAGGCGCAGGAAAACGTCGCCCTGCAAGTGGCTGAGCAGATGTCGGATTATCTGCTGACCGGTGCCGTGCAAAACGCGCTGAACATGCCCAATGTGACCGCCGAGCAGGCCGCTGTGATGGGCCCCTGGATCAAACTTGCCAGCCATCTGGGTGCCTTCATCGGCCAGATGACCGAAGAGCCGATCCGCGCCATCAACATTCTCTATGACGGCCGCGTGGCCGATATGAACCTGGCCGCCCTCAATCAGGCGGTGATTGCGGGCGTGCTGAAAGCGCAGAACCCCGATGTGAACCTGGTTTCCGCGCCCATCGTGGCCAAGGACAAGGGCATTCAGATCTCGACCACCAAGCAGGACAAGACCGGGGCCTTTGATGCCTATATCAAGGTCACCATGGTCACCGACACCCGCGAACGCTCGGTGGCGGGCACCTGCTTTGCCGATGGCAAGCCGCGCTTCATCCAGATCAAGGGCATCAATATCGACGCCGAAGTCGGTGCCCATATGCTCTACACCACCAACGAAGACGTGCCGGGCATCATTGGCCTGTTGGGCATGACCATGGGCAAGAACGGCGTGAACATCGCCAACTTCACCCTTGGCCGCTCGGGCGTGGGGCAGGATGCCATCGCGATCCTCTATCTGGATCAGGCGATCGACCCCAAGGTCGTGGATACGCTGGAGGCCACCGGGCTCTTCCAACAGGTCAAGCCGCTGCAATTCGACGTGGCCTGATCTGCGCACAATAGCGTGACAGCTTGAAGGGCCGGGGTTTTCCCCGGCCCTTTTGCCTTGCCGCCGCCCCCTGTCCGGCTAATCTGGCGCGATTGCACAAGGGGTTGACGATGGACAATTGGGACGAGATCCGCACCGCGTTTCAGGTCGCCCGGCTGGGCACGGTCTCTGGCGCGGCCGAGGCGCTTGGCGTCCATCACGCCACCGTCATCCGCCATATCGACGCATTGGAAAAACGCCTCGGTGCCAAGCTGTTCCAGCGTCATGCCCGTGGCTATACCCCCACCGAGGCCGGGCGCGATCTGCTGACCGTGGCGCAAACCACCGAGGATCACTTCGCCCAGCTTGCCAGCCGCATCAAGGGGCAGGGCGAGGTGGTCTCGGGCGAGCTGCTGGTGACCTCGATCACCGGCATCGCCGATCTGCTCAGCCCGATCTTCGGCAGCTTCCAGCGCGCGCATCCGCAGGTGATCATCCGCTTTCTCACCGATATGCGGGTGTTCCGACTCGACTATGGCGAGGCGCATGTGGCGATCCGCGCCGGCAGCCAGCCGCAGGAACCCGATTACGTCGTGCAACCCTTGGTCCGGCTGCGCTCGGCGCTTTACGCCGCGCGCTGCTATGTGGAGGCCAATGGCCTGCCCGAAAGCGCCGATGATTTCCCGCGCCACCGCTTTGTCGGCAGCGACAATCTGGACAGCCGCGCACCCTTCTATCGCTGGCTGCGCGCTCATGTGCCCGAGGAAGCCATCGCCTATCGCGCCACCGAGCCGGATTCCACCAATCAGGCCATTCGTGCCGGGCTGGGTCTTGGCTTCTTGCCGGTGCGGCAGGCCACAGGCGACCCCGACCTGATCGAGGTCATGCCGCCGCAATCGGATTGGGACGCGCCCTTGTGGATCGTCACCCATGTCGATCTACACCGCACATTAAAGGTGCAAAGTTTCCTCACCCATCTGCGGCAGGCCGCCGCCGGATGGGCCGGGGGAAGATCGGAAGAGCACACGTCTGAACTACAGTCACTGACCAA
>CALKAA010000067.1 GCA_937983495.1 uncultured Gemmobacter sp.
CGCGCCCATCATCAAGTAGGTGGACGGCTCCGGGATCGGTGTGGGCGGTGGCGGTGGTTTTGGCGGCGGTGGCCGCAACGACATGGATGATGAAATCCCGTTCTGAGGCGGTGAGAGATGGTGCCCATCGGTCGCAGCCGCGCGGTGGACCTGCTGAAGCTGGTGCTGGCGCTGATGGTGGTGGGCATTCATGCCAACCCCTTCAAGGAGTTGGGCCGCACGGCGCTTTTGCTGACCGGGGATGGCATTTACCGGATCGGGGTGCCGGTTTTTCTGCTGTTCAACGGCTATTTTCTGCAAGCCGCGCTCGAGAAAGGGCGCGGCTGGGCCTATGTGCGGCGCGCGGCGGTACTGTATGGGCTGTGGATGCTGCTTTACCTGCCGATCTACTGGAAAGTGCTGTTCGTGCAGGAGGCCTGGCAGAACCTGCGGATGCTGGTCTTTGGCTATTGGCATCTGTGGTATCTGTCGGGCATGGCGATGGCGGCGGCGCTGATCGTGCCGATCTCTGGCTGGCCGGTGCGGCGGCTGGCGGCGCTGGCAGCGGTGAGCCTGGGCGCGGGGCTGGTGCTGTTCTATGGGCAGGCCTGGGAGCTGTTTGCGATCAAATCGCCCCTGCTGGTGGACCCGATCCCCGCGCATCGCAATGCGCTGGTGCTGTGCCTGCCCTATCTGCTGATCGGCGTGCTGATCCGGCGGCTGCATCTGGCCGAGAGCCTGCCGCGCGGGCCGGTGCTGGTGGCGGCGGGCCTGGGCATTCTGCTGGTGCCGCTGGAATCGGTCTGGGTGGCCTATACCGCGCCGAAAGGCTTTCCACATGACACGATGCTGAGCCTGGCGCTGGCGGCGCCCGCGCTGATGATCGCGGCGATGCAATGGCCGGGCGCGGTGGCCGACCGGCGCATCGGCGATTATGCCAGCGGCATCTATTTCGTGCATGTGGCCTTTGTGGCGCTGCTGATCCGCCATACCGGGTTCGAGCGCCCGGCGATCTGGGCCTCGGCGGTGATCGGGTCTTGCGCGGTGGTATGGATGTTGCGGCGCACGGGGCTGGCACCGCGGCTTCTGTAGCACTGGACCTTGGCCGAGTGATTCCCTATATAATCGGTCAACAAAGCGCGAGACCAAGATGACCGAGCAAACCCTGCCACTGGAAGGCGCCCCGCTGATCAAGCCCTCCACCACCGACCACCCGCTCTATGAGGGCGTGGTCGAGGCCTGCCGCACCGTGTATGACCCGGAAATTCCGGTGAACATCTTCGACCTGGGTCTGATTTATACCATTGAGATCACGGCGGAAAACGACGTGAATGTGGTGATGACCCTGACCGCGCCGGGCTGCCCGGTGGCGGGCGAGATGCCGGGCTGGGTGTCGGATGCGGTGGATATGGTGGCGGGCGTGCGCGCGGTGCAGGTGGCCATGACCTTTGATCCGCCCTGGGGCATGGAGATGATGTCGGATGAGGCGCGGCTGGAACTGGGCTTCATGTAAGCCCGCCTCTTGAGGTGGGCTGCTTGAAAACCTATGTCTGAGACATGGAATAAGGATACCTTCGCATGTTCGGCATTCCCGGCAAACAGGCTGTGACCCTCACCCCCTCAGCGGCAAAGCAGATCGCGCGGCTGATGGAGCGGCAGAATTCGCAAGGTCTGCGCATCGGCGTGAAGAAGGGCGGCTGCGCGGGCATGGAATACACCATGGATTATGTGGCGGAGGTCAATCCGCTGGATGAGGTGGTGGAACAGGACGGCGCGCGGGTGATGATCGCCCCGATGGCGCAGATGTTCCTGTTTGGCACCGAGATTGACTATCAGGTCTCGGCGCTGGAATCGGCCTTCAAGTTCAACAATCCGAATGTGGCCGAGGCCTGCGGATGCGGGGAATCCATCAAATTCAAGGACCAGCCAGAGGTCTGAACGCAAAGCGGACGCATCGGGGGCCTCGCGGCCCCTTTTCCTTGCGCGGCCTGCCTGCCATACATCGCAGGCAGACGCAGGGGAGGATGACATGCGCAAGCTGGCAGCGGGCAATTGGAAGATGAACGGCATGGCGGCCTCGCTGTCGGAGGTGACGGCGCTTTTGGCCGCGCACCCTGCCCCGGCCTGCGAGATGCTGCTCTGCCCGCCGGCGACGCTGGTGGCGGCGATGGCGGAAGCTGCCAAGGGCAGCGCGCTTGCGGTGGGCGGGCAGGATTGCCACGCCAAGGCCTCGGGCGCGCATACGGGCGATATTTCGGCGGCGATGCTGGCGGATGCGGGTGCAAGCCATGTGATTCTGGGCCATAGCGAGCGCCGCGCCGATCATGGCGAAAACGATGCGGATGTGCGGCTGAAGGCCGAGGCGGCGCGGGCCGCCGGTCTGGTGGCGGTGGTCTGCGTGGGCGAGACCGAGGCGCAGCGCGACGCGGGGCAAACGCTGGCCGTGGTGGGCGCGCAGCTCAAGGGTTCGGTGCCGGAGGGCGCCACAGCAGCCAATCTGGTGATCGCCTATGAGCCGGTCTGGGCCATTGGCACCGGGCGCACCCCGACACTGGCCGAGATTGCCGAGGTGCATGCCTTCCTGCGCGCCGAATTGACGGCGCGGTTTGGCGCTGAGGCGGGCGGCATGCGGCTGCTCTATGGTGGCTCGGTGAAGCCGTCGAATGCGACCGAGATCTTTGCTCTGGCGAATGTGGATGGCGCGCTGGTGGGCGGGGCG
>CALKAA010000068.1 GCA_937983495.1 uncultured Gemmobacter sp.
GGAACACCCGCTCGCGCGCGCTGTCGTCGCGGCGGCCATCGGTCTGGATGTGCCGCAGGCCGCAGGCTTTGTCAGCCATACCGGCATGGGGGCCGATGCAATGGTGGAAGGCCAGCGCGTGGCCGTCGGCGCGGCGCGGATGTTCGACGATTGCGGGCCATGGCTGCGCGAGGGCGAGGGCTTTGCGGTGCAAGGCAAGACGCCGATCTATCTGGCGGTTGATGGCAAGGTGATGGGCGTGATGGCGGTTTCCGATACCGCGAAACCGCAGGCCGCAGCCGCCGTCGCTGCGCTGCGCGCCATGGGAGTGGAAAGCGCCATGCTGACGGGCGATGCGCAACGGGTGGCTCTGGCGGTGGCCTCAGACCTGCGGATCCAGCAGGTGCATGCCGAACTGATGCCGGGCGACAAGGTGAATGTCATCAACAGCATGCGCCCCGGTGTGGCCTTTGTGGGCGATGGCATCAATGACGCGCCCGCGCTTGCGGCGGCAGATGTGGGACTGGCCATCGGCACTGGCACCGATATCGCCATCGAGGCGGCGGAAGTGGTGCTGACCAGCGGTGACCCGCAGGGCGTGGCCACCGCCATTCACATCAGCCGCGCCGTGCTGCGCAATATCAAGCAGAACCTGATCTGGGCCTTTGGCTATAATGCTGCGCTGATCCCGGTGGCGGCAGGAGCGCTGGTGCCCTTTGGTGGCCCGCAATTGTCTCCCATGCTGGGGGCAGGGGCCATGGCGCTGTCTTCGATCTTTGTTCTGGGCAACGCGCTGCGGCTGCGACGCCTGCAAGGGGTGGGGCACCTGCAAGGGGAACGGGCATGAACATCAAGGATGTCGCCACCCGCGCGGGCCTGCCTGCCAAAACCATCCGCTATTATGAGGAAATCGGCCTGATCACACCCTTGCGACAGGCGAATGGCTATCGCGCCTTCCGCGAAAGCGACCTGCACAAGCTGGCCTTCATCGGTCGCGCCCGCAGCCTGGGCTTTACCATCGAGGACTGCCGGGCGCTGTTGGCGCTATACGAAGATCGCGGGCGGGCGAGCGCAGATGTGAAGGCCCTGGCCGCGGCGCATCTGACCCGGATCGAGGCCAAGATCACCGAGCTTGAAGCCATGAAGCGCACGCTGTCAGGGCTGGTAGAGGCCTGCGCCGGGGATGGACGCCCGGATTGCCCGATCCTTGATGGCTTGGGGCAGGGCTGCTGCGGCTGAGCGCCCGGCCTTTGGCCTCTGGCCTTCCCCCGCGTGCCGTGTCAGGTTTGGCATAACAATAAAGACGGGGACGGATATGCAGCCGGTATTCGACGGCCATAATGACATTCTGCTGCGCTTGCAGATGGTGCCCAAACGGCGCGAGGCGATCTGGCTGACCGGCGAAGGGCGTGGCCATCTCGATCTGCCACGCATGCAGGCGGGCGGCTTTGCGGGTGGCATGTTCGCCATTTACATCCCCTCACCCCCAGCCCCCGGCGCGCCCGATTACGATGCGCTGATGGACAACCCGCCCTATGAGGTCGAGTTGCCCGCGATGATCCCGCTGGATGTGGCACAACCCATTGCGCTGTCTGAGGCCGGGCATCTCTTGTGGATGGAACGCGCCTCGAACGGGGCCTTTCGCCTGTGCCGCAGCGTGGCCGAGATCGAGGCCGCGCGGGCCGAGGGCGTGATTGCTGGCGTGATGCATATGGAAGGGGCCGAGGCGATTGACGCCAATCTGGACGCTCTGCACAGTTTTCACGCCATGGGGCTGCGCTCGCTGGGGCCAGTCTGGTCGCGCCCGACCATTTTCGGCCATGGCGTGCCGTTCCGCTTTCCCGGCACACCCGATACCGGCGCGGGCCTGACCGAGGCGGGCAAGCGGCTGATCCAGGAGTGCAATGCGCTGAAAATCGTGGTCGATCTCAGCCACCTGAACGAGGCGGGGTTCAACGATGTGGCGGCACTCAGCGATGCCCCCTTGATTGCGACGCATTCCAACGCCCATGCCATCACCCCCTCGACCCGCAACCTGACCGACCGGCAATTGGCGGTGATCCGTGACAGCGGCGGCATGGTGGGGCTGAACTTCGCCACGGTCTTCCTGCGCGAGGATGGCAAACGCTCGGCCCAGATGGGATGGGAGCCGGTGCTGCGCCATCTCGATCACCTCATCACCCATTTGGGCGAAGATCATGTGGGCTTCGGCTCGGATTTCGACGGGGCCGAGATTCCCGAAGGCATCACCGATGTCGCGGGCCTGCCGAACCTGATCGCGGCGCTTGGCGCGCATGGCTATGATGACGCGCTGATTGCCAAGCTGGCCTGGGGCAACTGGATGTCGGCGCTGCGGCGCAGCTGGGGTGCCTGAAAGAGGGGGGCCTGAAAGAGGGGGGCGCTCGCCCCCCCA
>CALKAA010000069.1 GCA_937983495.1 uncultured Gemmobacter sp.
CGCGCCCGCGCAGCAGTCCACACCCTGGGCCACGCCGCAAGTGGCGCCCCCGGCCAGCGCCCCAAGCGCGGCACCGGCGACCATGTTCTCATCGGTGGCATCGGCAATGGCCGCGCCAAGCACAGCGCCTGCAACGGCGCGCCCGCCTTGCGTTTGCAGCGGGTTGGAGGCCTGAGGCTGATAGCCATAGCCCTGCTGCGCCCCGTAGTAGGGCTGCGGTTGGGCCGGCACACAGGCGGCGGTGACAAGGGCGGCTGCCCCCAGGATGAGAAGGGATTGGATACGCATGCTCGGCCTCCGATGGCGTTTGTTATATAACGCCAGAATAGCCCAGCCGGTTCCGACAGGAAAACACGTTTCCGCGCGCAAAGGCGCCCGCTGGCGGCGGATCGCCGATGCCGGGCAGCGTCACAAGCGGCGGCAGGATCGCGGGAAAGACGCCCGGTCCACAAGGAACCGGGCGCAAGGTCAGGGGAAGGATCACAAACGGGATCACGCGGTGCCACAGGCACGCCTGCCAGGGCACCAACGGAACAGACAGCGCGCCGTTCGGTGCGCGTCACAGCCTCAACATGGGGGCACAACCCGGCCTGTGCAAAGGCCTTTTCCCGCACAAGCAAGGCTTGCGCGGAAAATTGCCCGACAGGTTTCAGGTTGCGCGGAAACATGCTCAGTCGTCCTCCCCGTCATCCCAATCCGCCATGGGCGGCGGGGCATCGGCGGCGAACACTTCCGGGAAACTGGCTTGCGCCCGCTTCACGTCGATCTTCAACAACGCCTCGTAAGAGCAAGGATCAAAAGGATCTTCCGCCGGAACGACCTCGCGGCCGAACAGCCAGGACAGCCGCCCCGCGTCCAGATTGCCACGCTCGAACGGTTCTTCGCCGAAATGGTTCCACAGCGCGGCCATGAAGGCCGTGTCCGCCGCGCGATCCACATTCTTGCGATCCTTGAAACGCTCCCGTTTGATCAACTTGCTGACGCCTTCCTTATGGTTGGCGCGGCGGATCACGAACTGGAAGTCGGTGCCGGTCATCCGACCGGGGAAGCCACGATGCTTCAGCATGCCGCGCCCTCCTTTGCGAAGGGGCGGAAGGAGACGGGCCGCGCCTGTGCGGCCCGTCCTCTGCGATCAGTTGTACTTGCCGGTGAAGACGGGCTCGGGCTGAACGACCGGCTCGTCGACGATGACAACATCGTCCTGCTTGGCACCGCCGCAAGCGGCGAGGAAAGCCATGGTGCAGATGGCAAGGGTGATGCGGATGCTCGACATATTTGTCTCCAGTTTCGTTGGAGGACAGCAGCGCGCTGCCCCCATGCAGGATTGCGAAGCAGGTTTGCCCGCTTCCTGCCCAGAATATCGCCATTTGCCTGCGAAAGACACGCCGAAAGCAATGCCGTGACGCGATGTGACCGGCCTGCATCAAGTTTCGGCAGCTTCCCGCCGGGCACCACAAGATGTTGTGACATCATCAGAACATCTCCCAGATGCAGGTGCCATTTTCGACACGGAAAGATTCAAAGAACTGCGTCACCTCGGGCGCGGCCTCGCCGAACGGCACCTCTGCCGCCGCCAGCGAGATGATGATCTGGCGCGGTGCGTCGCCCAATTCGCTCAGTTTCGGCAGGGCAAAGCTCTGGCACAGCTCCATCATGTCAGCGCTGGCCGTCTCGAAATCGACATTGCCGCCCTCGCGCGCGATTTGCGGCGCGACAAAGCGGAAGCGCAGCGCCACCCCCAGCGGGCCATCCTCGCTGCGGATCACATCCTGCAAGGTCACCGGCTGCCCCGAGGGCACATGCAGGACCTCCGCGCCGCCGGTCAGCACAACGGTGCCATCCTGCATCTGGGTCATCGCCTCGCCCGTCATGCCTTACCCCCCTTGCGCAGCAGCACACGGCGGCATTTCGGCGGCGCGGGCAGGTCGCTCAGATGCCCCAGAGCCTCCAGCTTGGCGGCCTGCTCCGCCGCGGTCGCCTCGCGCAGATCAAAGATCGCAGCCCCTTCGGGCGTCACCGCGCGTTCCAGGAATGGCAGATACAGGTCCACCGGGTAGTGAAAGCCGCAAGACAGGAAACTCACCGCCAGATCCACCGGCCCTGCCGTCTCCGGCGCGGTATCGCGCGGGTTCAGCGTGGCGATGCGGGCATCTGAAATCCCGTTATCCTGCAACAGCTTGCGCGCCACGGCCAGGCTGGAATAGGCCGCCCCTTCCTTGGCAAAGCCAAAATGCCGCCGCTCATTGCTTTCCAGGTCGATCAGCAGCACATCCGCGCCCAGATCCTGCGCCGCGAACAGATCGAACAGCCCATAGCCGCAACCAATATCCGCGATCCGCTTCGGGGCAAGTTCGCGCAGCAGCGGGGCCAGCGCCCGATACTCTGCCGCGATCACTCCGGCGGCGCGGCGCGCAACCGCCACGCCCATCTCGTCAATCACAGCATTGATCGGGGCCTCGTCGCCCGCATTCCATGCCTTGATGATACGGCCCGACTTCGGCCGGTCGAACATGACCTCCGACCGTTGCAGGATCAGGTTCAGATAGTCGCCCCGGGACAGGGCCGAAAAGTCGAGTGCCGTGATGGCACCCGCCCCGGCCTCTGCCCCGATGTCGATGTCGAGCCGCATGGATTGCCCCCTTGATTGCGGTAACGCGTTACAGGGGGATGTTATCGTGTTTCTTCCAGGGGTTTGCCAGCTTCTTGCCACGAAGCGATGCAAAGGCTCGTGCCACGCGCCGCCGGGTGGAGCGCGGCTGGATCACCTCGTCGATGAAACCACGTTCCGCCGCCACGAAGGGATTGGCGAAGCGGTCCTCGTAATCCTTGGTCCGTGCTGCGATCTTGTCCTTGTCGCCCAGCTCGCTGCGATACAGGATCTCGGTCGCGCCCTTGGCCCCCATCACTGCGATTTCCGCCGTGGGCCAGGCATAGTTGAAATCGCCGCGCAGGTGTTTCGACGCCATCACGTCATAGGCCCCGCCGTAAGCCTTGCGGGTGATGACCGTCACCTTCGGCACCGTCGCCTCGCCATAGGCGAACAGCAAGATCGGAAGAGCACACGTCTGAACTCCAGTCACTGACCAATCTC
>CALKAA010000070.1 GCA_937983495.1 uncultured Gemmobacter sp.
GGTGCTTCACACCCGCCGGGCGGGCGCTGGCCTCTCGTTCATCGGTTGATACGGTCTGACGGCAAGGCTTCCACAGGGCCGGGGAAACGCGCTGCGTTTCCTGTTTCCGGCCCCATCTGGCCCAGGCCATCGCCTAGGTCATGCGGAAACGTGACCGAACACTGGCCTCTCGGTCTCCAATTGAAACGCTCTTGCCCAACCGCCCCGCACGGACGGGAAAACGCCATGCGTTTTGTGATCCGCCCCCCAATCGCCACCCCTTGCCGCACTGCGGCGCAGGCGTGACAACTGCCCGCGCCTTGCCTATAAGGCGGCAAACCTTTCCAGCCCAACCTTCAAACGCCCACGGATGCTTCCCATGATCAAGGTCTTCGGCCACAAATCCCCCGACACCGATTCCACCGGCTCGCCCATCGCCTGGGCCTGGTATCTGACCGAGGTGAAAGGCACCCCTGCCGAGGCCGTGCTGCTGGGCGAACCCAATACCGAAGCGGCCTTCGTCCTCAAGCACTGGGATCTGCCCAAACCCGCCATCATCTCGGACGTGGCACCGGGCGAAAACGTGGTGGTGGTGGATACCAACAACCCCGCCGAACTGGTCCCCTCGATCAACGACGCGAACCTCATGGCGATCATCGACCACCACATGCTGGTCGGCGGCCTGAAAACCAAGACGCCCATCGACATCACCATCCGCCCGCTGGCCTGCACCGCCACCATCATGCACGATCTGATGGGGGCCGACATCGCCCGCGCTCCCCGCGGCATCAAGGGCGCGATGCTCTCCTGCATCCTGTCCGACACGCTGGAATTCCGCAGCCCCACCACCACCGCCCATGACCGCGCCGTGGCCGAAAGCCTCGCCGCCGATCTCGGCGTCTCGCTCGCCGATCTGGCGAGCGCCATGTTCGAGGCGAAATCCGATGTCTCGGCCTTCTCGGATGCCGAACTGCTGCGCATGGACAGCAAGGAATACAACGTCGCAGGCAAGGAACTGCGCGTCTCGGTGCTGGAAACCACCGCGCCGAAAGTGGTGCTGGATCGCAAGGCCAGCCTGATGGCCGCGATGGAGACCGTGGCCGCCGAGGACAAGGCCGATCAGGTGCTGCTGTTCGTCGTGGATATCCTGCGCGAGGAAGCCACGCTGCTGGTGCCCAATGATCTGGTGAAGCACCTGGCCGAAGCCAGCTTTGGCGTGACCGTCACCGGCGATACCGTCGTGCTGCCCGGCGTGATGAGCCGCAAGAAGCAGATCATCCCGTCGCTGAAACTGTAAAGGCGCGCGCCCCCGGCCGCCGCGCCGGGGGCCCAATCACCTGCGCCTCAGCCAACCTCTGCCTCAACCTACCTCCGCCTCAGCCGACCTCTGCCTCGGCAAAGCCCGCCTCGGCGCGCAATCGTGACAGCGGCACCTCTACCCCGGCCCAGCCCAGTGCCTCGGCCTCGCACAGCGTGGGCAACATATTGATCCGCGAGGTCAGCGCCAGAGCCTGCTGCAACATCCGCGCCGTGCCGAACACGGTCTCATTGCCCACCAGCATGATACTGTCCAGCGGCTGCTCGAACCGGCGCAAGGCCCCCTGCATCCCCACCACCCCCAGAAGCAGCTCCGAAAAGCCCACCTCCACCGTCCGCACGGTGGTGGCATCGCTGAACAGCGTGAATTGCGGGTCGAAACCGTCCGAGGCCATGTAATCCAGAAACCGCCGCCGCCCCTCACGGACCGTCAGAACCCCGCTCAGGTGAAAGAAGCTCAGCCGCCGTTCCGGCAGTACCCTGAAATTGAAGGGCATCCCGCTTCCTCCCTGCTATCCTGTTGCATTCAAAAGGCAGTACTGCCTTTTGAATGCAACAGGAAGGCAGTTTAGCACAGTTTTGAGACCTTGCGGCGATTCGCGGCGATGCTGGCCCCCGCCCGGCTTTGCCGCTATCAAGGGGCAAGCCATGCAAACAGGTGCCCAGATGACCGAAATGATCTCCGCGCTCGCGCAAGTCTCCCACCGTTACCGCGCGGTGTTCTGCGATCTCTGGGGCTGCCTGCATGATGGCAAGACCCCCTTCCCCGCCGCCGTGGCCGCGCTGCAAGCCTTCCGCGCCCAGGGCGGCGTGGTGGTCCTGATGACCAATGCGCCGCGCCCCTTCGGCTCGGTTGCCGCCCAACTGGACCGTATCGGCGCCCCCCGCGATTGCTATGACCTCATCATCTCCTCGGGCGATGCGGCGCAGCCCGCGCTGGTCACCGGTGCCGTGGGCCGCCGCGTGGCCTTTCTGGGGGCCGAGAAGGACATGCCCTTCTTCACCGATCTGCCGCCCGCGTTGAAGGGCCATGCCGCGCCCGAGATCGTGCCCCTGGCCGAGGCCGAGGGCGTGGTCTGCACCGGCTTGCGCGATGACGCGACCGAAACCCCCGAGGATTACCGCGCCGAACTGGCGCTGGCCAAGGCCCGCGGCCTGACCATGCTGTGCGCCAATCCCGACATCGTGGTCGATATGGGCGAGACGCGGCTCTGGTGTGCCGGGGCGCTGGCCAGGGATTACGCGGCGCGGGGCGGCGAGGTGCTGTATTTCGGCAAGCCCCATCCGCCGATCTATGACATGGCCCGCCGCGCGCTGGCCGAACGCTTCGAGACCATCGGCAATGATGACATCCTGTGTATTGGCGACGGGCCCTGGACCGATGTTCTGGGCGGGCAATCCGAAGGGATCGACACGCTGTTCATCACCGGCGGCATCGCCGCCCGGCATTTCGGCCCCGATACCGCCCATCCCGACCCGGCGCTGCTGGAGGCCTGGCTGGACAGCGAGGGCCTCGCCCCCACCTATGCCATGGCGCATCTGGGGTAAGGCCCCTCCCATGGCCGAGGCCATCGCCGAGGTCATGCGGAAACGCCTGCGAGTTTGGGCCGGTGGCCCAAAGCCACCGGCCAGCGCCCGCCCTCCGGG
>CALKAA010000071.1 GCA_937983495.1 uncultured Gemmobacter sp.
CGGCGCTGGATCAGGCGCTCGCCACCGCCACCGCCAGCGCGGCGCGGGCCGAGGCTGCGCATCAAACGCTGGAATCGGCGCAGGCTCAGGTCGAAAGCGCCGAGGCGCAATTGGCCAATGTGGAGTTGAACCTGACCCGGACCAAGGTTGTCGCCCCGGTGGCGGGCGAGGTTCTGTCGCGCAATGCGCAAATCGGGGCGGTGGCCTCTGCGGCGGGCACGCCGATGTTCGTGCTGATGAAAGATGGCGCGCTGGAAGCCAAGGCCGAGATCGCCGAGGCCGATCTGGTGCGCTTGCAACCCGAGATGACGGCGCTGATCCGCACCGCCGGCAATGCCGAGCCGCTGCGCGGCAAGGTGCGGCTGGTGGAGCCGGGGGTGAACTCTACCTCGCGTCTTGGTATCGCGCGTATCGCCATTGAAAATGCCCGCACCGTGCGTTCGGGCATGTATGCGGATGCCGAAATTCTGGTGGCAGAACGAGATGGGCTGGCGGTGCCGGTTTCAGCCGTCGGCTCGACCGCCGAGGGGGCGATTCTGCGCAAGGTGGATGACAACGGCCTTGTCCGCGAGGTGGCGGTGAAAACCGGCATTCGCGACGGCGCTTGGGTGGAAATTCTGGAAGGCGTGGCTGAGGGCGACCGGATCGTGACCAAAGCGGGTGCTTTTGTGCGCGACGGGGATCAGATCAACCCCGTCTTGACCGCGACGCAATGAGGGGCATGCCATGAACTTTTCGGCCTGGTCAATCCGCAACCCGATTGCCCCCATTCTCGCTTTCTTCATCCTGATGATCCTGGGCTGGCAGAGCTTCAACAGCCTGCCGATCACCCGCTTTCCCAATATCGACGTGCCGCTGGTGGCGGTGACGGTCGCACAGGGCGGCGCGGCCCCCGCCGAATTGGAAACGCAAGTCGCCAAGGAGGTTGAGGACGCGGTGGCGGGCATCGCGGGGGTGAAGAACGTCACCACCAAGATTTCCGATGGTGCCAGCCAGACGCTTGTCGAATTCCGCATGGAGGTTCCGACCGACAAGGCGGTTCAGGATGTGAAAGACGCCATCGACAAGATCAGGGGTGATCTGCCCGCGGATGTCGAGGAGCCCATCGTGTCACGCATCGACGTGGAGGGACAGGCGATCATGACCTTCGCCGTCTCCGCCCCCGATATGACGATGGAGGAACTGAGCTGGTTCGTGGATGACACGATCAAGCGCGCGCTTCAGGGCCGCCCTGGTGTGGGCCGGGTGGATCGTTATGGCGGCGCCGACCGCGAGGTGCGCATCGAGCTGGACCCGGTGAAGCTGGGGTCATGGGGGATCACTGCGCAGGCGGTTTCGGCGCAGCTGCGCGCGACCAACGCCAATATCGGCTCGGGTCGGGCGGAACTGGGCATTACCGAACAGTCCATCCGCACGCTGGGCAATGCGCAGACGGTGGAGAGCCTGTCCGGCACCATGATCTCGGTTGGGGGCGGGCGCCATGTGCGGCTGACCGATCTGGGCACGGTGACCGATACCTATGAGGAACTGCGCAGCTTCGTGCGGTTCAATGGCAATCCGGTGGTGACCTTTGCGGTGTTCCGCGCCAAGGGGGCCTCGGAGGTTTCGGTGGCCGAAACCGTCAATACGGCACTCGACACGCTGCGCGCCGAAAATCCCGGCGTGGGCATCGAGTTGGTCGATGACACGGTGTTCTACACCTATGGCAATTATGAAAGCGCCATTCATACGCTGCTGGAAGGGGCGCTTCTGGCGGTGCTGGTGGTGCTGGCCTTCCTGCGCAACTGGCGCGCCACGCTGATCACGGCGGTGGCGCTGCCGCTGTCGGCGGTGCCGACCTTCTATGTGATGGATCTGCTGGGCTTCTCGCTCAACCTTGTGTCTTTCCTGGCGATCACGCTGGCCACCGGGATTCTGGTCGATGATGCGATTGTGGAGATCGAGAATATCGCGCGCCATATCCGCATGGGTAAATCGCCCTACCGGGCGGCGATTGATGCGGCGGATGAGATCGGGCTGGCGGTGATTGCCACCACCTTCACCATCATCGCAGTTTTCGTGCCGGTGAGCTTCATGCCCGGCATTCCGGGGCAGTATTTCCGGCAATTCGGGATGACGGTGGCGATTGCGGTGGCGTTCTCGCTGTTGGTGGCGCGTTTGATCACGCCCTTGATGGCGGCCTATCTGATGCGGACCTCTGATGCGAATGGCCACGAGGATCACGCCAAGGATGGCTGGTTTATGGAGAAATACATGTCCATCGTCCGTGTGACGACGGCAGGTAATTTTCAGGATGTTCCGGCCCGTTATCTCACTCTGGGAGGGGCGATCCTGTCTTTGGTTGTCTCGGTGTACTTCATGCTGCAAGTGCCCGGCAGCTTCATGCCGCCAGAGGATGTCAGCCGGATTTCCGTGTCGGTTGAACTGCCGCCCGGCACAACGCTGGCCGAGACTGAGCGCGCCACCGATCAGATGTATGACCTGATCAAGGATGTGGAGGGGGTGGAACGTATCCTGATCGTGGGGGGCACCTCGCCCACCGGCGATCTTGACCTCCGCCGTGCCTCTATCGCGGTGATCCTTGAAAAGCTGGACCATTCGCTGCTGCACAAGCTGGGCAAGATCGGCAATTCGATCCCGGTGATCAACCTGATCGTGCCAGATGTCGCATCGGAGGGCCGCGAACGGCCGCAGAACGTGATCGAGGCGGAAATCTTTGAGCTGCTGCATGCGGTGCCGGATGCGCGCATCACCAAGCTGAACGACCGGGGCGAGCGGGATCTGTCCTATTCGGTGCTGTCCTCGAACGAGGCCGATCTGAACCGCGCTGTTGCACAGTTGGAGGCGGCGCTGTCGGGCAACCCCGATCTGGCGAATGTGGCTTCTTCAGGCGCATTGCCGCGGCCTGAACTGCATATCGAACCGAAGCTGCAAGAGGCAGCCCGGTTGGGCGTGACCACTGCGGCGATTGCCGATGTGGTGCGCGTGGCGACGATTGGCGATTATGACGCCGCGCTGGCCAAGCTGACGGTGGACAATCGCCAGATCCCGGTGCGGGTGCGGCTGAACGATGCGACGCGCGGCGACATTGCCCGCATCGCCGCTTTGAAAGTGCCTACCGTCACCGGCGGCACGGTGCCGCTGAATGCCGTTGCACAGATCACCATCTCGCAGGGGCCCTCCATGGTGGAGCGCCTGAACCGAGAGCGGAAGGCGACCATCGGGGCCAACCTGCCCGTGGGCGTGGCGCTGGATACGGCAGATGCCGCCTTCCAGAAGGCCATCGAGGGGCTGGACCTGCCGCCGACGGTGCGCATTACCAAATCGGGCGATGCCGAGATTCAGGCCGAGATGAACCAGAGCTTTGGCAATGCCATGCTGATGGGGCTGATGCTGGTGCTGTCGGTGCTGATCCTGCTGTTCCGGTCGGTGATCCAGCCCTTCACTATCCTGTTCTCGTTGCCGCTGGCGATTGGCGGGGTGGCGGCGGCGCTGATCATCACGCAATCGGCGCTGTCGATGCCGGTGATGATCGGCATTCTGATGCTGATGGGGATCGTGACCAAGAACGCCATCCTGCTGGTCGATTTCGCCATCGAGATGCAGGCGCGCGGGATGGATCGCTTTGCAGCGGTGATCGAGGCCGGGCACAAGCGGGCACAGCCGATTGTGATGACCTCTATCGCCATGTCGGCGGGCATGTTGCCTTCGGCGCTTGGTGTGGGCGAGGGCGGGGCCTTCCGCGCGCCGATGGCAACGGCGGTGATCGGCGGGATCATCGTTTCCACGGTGCTGAGCCTGATCGTGGTGCCGGCCTTCTATCTGATCATGGATGATCTTTCTACTCTGATCGGGCGGCTGACGCGCGGGCTGGTGGGCCAGAAAGAACGTGAGGCCGAAGTGTTGCCGCCCGAGGCCTTGACCGAAGGCCTGACCGAACTGGAGGCACGGGTCAGCCAGTTGGAGCGCAGATCGGAAGAGCGTCGTGTAGGGAAAGAGTGTAGATCTCGG
>CALKAA010000072.1 GCA_937983495.1 uncultured Gemmobacter sp.
GGGTCGGGCCCGAAAGCAGATGGATCTGATCAAACACCGGATCCTCGATATGGGCATCCGAGTAGAGATCAATTGCCACGTCAGGCATTGCCGCGCGCAGATTGCGCGCGGCACGGCGTGCAAGGTTGCGATAAAACGCCCCCGTTGCACCAAAGACAATTCCGCGATTGTCGGTCATCATGCCAGCGAAGGATCAATTCCCTTGCAGGCTGCCAGCAGGCCTTTCACCGCATCGACCGACTTGTCGAACATGGCTTGCTCTTCTGCATTCAGCTTGATGTCGACAATCCGCTCGATGCCGTCTTTGCCGATGATGGTCGGCACACCGACATACATCCCGTTGAGGCCAAAGGCCCCATCCACATAGGCAGCGCAGGGCAGCAGGCGCTTCTGGTCTTTCAGATAGGCCTCAGCCATCTCGATGGCGCTGGTGGCAGGCGCATAGAAGGCCGAACCGGTTTTCAGCAGGCCGACGATCTCGGCACCGCCATCGCGGGTGCGCTGCACGATGCCATCCAGGCGCTCTTGCGTGGTCCAGCCCATCGCGACCAGATCCGGCAGCGGCACGCCGCCCACGGTGGAGTAACGGGTCAGCGGCACCATGGTATCACCATGGCCGCCCAGCACGAAGGCCGTCACGTCGCGCATCGAGACGTTGAACTCGACCGACAGGAAGTGGCGGAAACGGGCCGAATCCAGCACGCCAGCCATGCCGACAACCTTGTTGTGCGGCAGGCCCGAGAACTCGCGCAGAGCCCAGACCATCGCGTCCAGCGGGTTGGTGATGCAGATCACAAACGCATTCGGGGCATGTTTGGCGATGCCCTCGCCGACCGACTTCATGACCTTGAGGTTGATGCCCAGAAGGTCATCGCGGCTCATGCCCGGCTTGCGCGGCACACCGGCGGTCACGATGCAGACATCGGCACCCGCGATGTCCTCGTAGCTGTTGGCCCCCTTCATCACGGCATCAAAGCCTTCCGACGGGCCCGACTGCGCGATATCGAGCGCCTTGCCCTGCGGGGTGCCTTCCGCGATGTCGAAAAGAACGACGTCGCCGAGTTCCTTGATCGCTGCGAGATGGGCGAGCGTGCCGCCGATCTGGCCTGCGCCAATCAGTGCAATCTTGGGTCGTGCCATGATTCCGTCTCCGGCTGGGATTGTATGCAATGGTATGCCTTTAGAGGCTTCCTCGGATTCTCGCAAGAATCTTGCACGAGATCCGGGGGGCGGCCGCGATGCGGCATGACAGGCCCGGATGGCCTGCGCAAGATGTTTGCGCTAAACCGACGCAAATTGGCGGATGGCGACAAAGAGGTGCGCATGCCGGGCTTGGAATTCTGGCTGCTGGCAGGGCTGGCGGCGATGCTGGTGGGGGCTGGCAAGGGGGGCGTGCCTGTGGTGGCCATGCTCTCCGTGCCGCTGATGAGCCTTGTCATGCCGCCCGTCATGGCCGCCGGGCTCTTGCTGCCGATCTATGTCGTCACTGACGTTTTCGGCCTCTACGCCTATCGCGGGGCTTGGGATCGGCGGGTGATGGCGATTCTGGTGCCAGCCACGACGATCGGTGTGAGCCTTGGCTGGCTGACCGCACATTGGGTGCCGGGCTGGGCAGTCACGGGGATCGTAGGGCTGATCGGCGCGATTTTCGCCCTGAACCTGTTGCTACACCCGAAACCTGCCATGCAAGCCGCCCCGGCCAAAGTGGGAGCGGGGCTGTTCTGGGGGGCGGTGACGGGCTTCACCAGCTTTGTCAGCCATGCCGGGGCGCCGCCTTACCAAGTCTACACCCTGCCGCTTGGCTTGCGAAAAGAGGTCTACGCCGGAACTGCCACCATCCTGTTTGCCTGGGTGAATGCTGTGAAGCTGATCCCTTACTGGGCATTGGGGCAGATCACACTGACGAACCTCAAACTCTCGCTTGTGCTGGCGCTTCCCGCTATTCTGGCTGTCTTCGCGGGGGTCTGGCTGGTGAGGCACCTGCCCGAGAAGCTGTTTTTCAAAGCCGTCACCTGGGCCTTGCTGATCCTGTCGATCAAGCTGCTATGGGATGCCAGCCGCATGGCGTGACGGCGATTTTTCGTCGAAAAATCGCACCTGGCCTCAAGCGGGATCGCCCTTGGCCGGCAATGGCTCGC
>CALKAA010000073.1 GCA_937983495.1 uncultured Gemmobacter sp.
CCACCGAGATCTACACTCTTTCCCTACACGACGCTCTTCCGATCTCCTGATCCTCGGGCTGGTCTCGTTGATCTGGCGCATCATCTGGGGCGTCGGCTGGCGGGTCACCGCCTTGATTGCGCTGATCGTCGCCGGCTCCACCGCCTATTTCTACCAGCAACTGCCGGAGGTGAGCGCGCTCGTCGACGCCCGCGCGCGCGGCTCGGTCACGATGCTGGACCGCGACGGACAGGTTTACGCCTGGCGCGGCGAGACCTTCGGCGGCATGATCACCTCGGACCACGTCTCGAAATACCTGCGCGAAGCCGTGATCGCCACCGAGGACAAGCGCTTCTACGGCCACCTTGGCATCAGCCCCCGCGGCATTGCTTCGGCCATCAAGATCAACCTGGCCGAAGGGCGCGGGCCATTGTCGGGGAATGGCGGCTCCACCATCACGCAACAGGTGGCGAAACTTCTGTGCCTTGGCGTGCAATACGATCCGACGATCTGGAAGACCGAGGGCGAGTATGAGGAAGACTGCCGCGCCGGGGGGGTCTGGCGCAAGGTCAAGGAAATCCCCTTCGCCCTCGCCATGGAGGCCAAATATTCCAAGGCCGAAATCCTGACGATCTATTTCAACCGCGCCTATCTGGGGGCAGGCGCGCGCGGGTTCGAGGCCGCATCACAGCGCTATTTCGGCAAATCGGCGGCCAATGTGACGGCCCCCGAAGCGGCGATGCTGGCGGGCTTGCTCAAAGCCCCGTCGCGCTATGCGCCCACCTCCAACCTGCAACGCGCGCAAGACAGGGCCAATGTCATCATCGGGCTGATGGAGGAGCAGGGCTATCTGACTGCCACAGAAGCCAGCGAGGCCCGCGCCAATCCCGCGCAATTGTCAGAGGCGGCGGCCAAGAATGCGGGCGGGTTCTTTGCCGATTGGGTGATGGAATCCGGCCCCACCTTCCTGACCAAGGACACGACCGAAGATGTGATCATCCGCACCACGCTGGATCAGCAAATTCAACGCAAGGCAGAGGCGGGGCTGGCCCATGTCTTTGACAGCAAGGTGAAAGCCGGGTCCGAAGCGCAGGCGGCGATTGTGGTGATGAGCGCCGATGGGGCCGTGCGCGCCATGGTGGGCGGGCGCAAGACCCAGGGCGCGGGAAGTTTCAACCGCGCCACGCAGGCGCTGCGCCAAACGGGGTCGACCTTCAAGCCTTTCGTCTATGCCGCCGCGCTGGATCTGGGCTACAGCCCGCTTGATATTGTGGACGACAGCCCGCTGACGATGAACATCAAGGGGTCCGGCCCCTGGACGCCCGAGAATTACGACAAGAAGTTCGAAGGCCCGATCACGCTGGTGCGTGCGCTGGCCGAAAGCCGCAACATCCCGGCGGTGAAAATCTCGGAAGCCGTGGGGCGCGATGTGGTGCGGCAGGTCGCTTCGCAATTCGGGCTGAAAAGCGATCTGGCGGCGGGGCCTGCGCTGGCGCTTGGGGCCAGCGAAAGCACCCTGCTGGAGATGACCGGAGCCTATGCGGGCATCCTGAACGGCGGCTCGTCGGTGAAGCCCTATGGCCTTGTCAGCCTGCAATTGCAGGGCGAGGAAGCCGAGCTGATTGGGCAGGATGGCGGGATCGGCGAGCGCGTGATCCAGACCGAGGCCGCCCAGCAACTGATCTACATGCTGGCGCAGGTGGTGGAAAACGGCACCGGCGGGCGGGCACGCCTGCGCAATCATCCGGTGGCGGGCAAAACCGGCACCACCAATGGCGCACGGGATGCGTGGTTCATCGGGTTTTCGGCACATTATGTGGTGGGCGTCTGGATGGGCTATGACGACAACCGCAAGCTTCAGGGCGTGACTGGCGCTGGCCTGCCAGCGGAAATCTGGCATGAAGTGATGGCGCGCATCCATGAGGGGGTGCCACCGCAGCCGCTGCCTTTGCTGCCGCCGCAACCGCGCCAAGGCCAGATCAGCGCCACTTCGCCGCAACAGCCGGGTGACATGATTCCGGCGGGCAATATCGGTGGCCCGGCACCGGGGTCGAACCTGCCAGTCGATCTGGGCGGCGGCGGTCAGATGGGCGGTCAGGCGGCCAGTTCCGGCAATGTGGCCCCTGCACCCGCCCCGGCCCCCAGCGGTGACCCGCTGCAAGACGCGCTGAATGAGGCGCTTGGGGCCACAGGCGGGCTTTATTGAGCGCGGGCTTACTGAAACAGCCGCAGCACCAGCGGAGCCAGAAACGCGGTGAGAACCGCATTCAGCCCCATGCCGAGGCCCGCAAAGGCCCCGGCCGTCGGATGCACCTGAAAGGCCCGCGCCGTGCCGATGCCATGTGCCGCCACCCCGGTGGCAAAGCCGCGCGCGCGCCAGTCTCGGATGCCAAGCGCGTTCAGCAGCGGCGTGGTGCAGATCGCCCCCACGATCCCAGTCAGGATCACCAGCACCGCCGTCAAGGTGGGCGAGCCGCCAAGGCTGGCGGAAATGCCAAGCGCCACCGGCGCCGTGGCCGATTTGGGCGCGAGCGAGGCCAGAACCTCGCCCTCAATGCCAAAAGCCACCGCCAGCCCCAAGGCGCTGACCACCGCGACGGTTGACCCCGCCAGCAGAGCCGCCAGTAACGGCAGCGCCGTGCGCTTCACATGGCCCAGATTGTCCCACAAGGGCAGCGCCAGCGCCACCGTGGCAGGCCCCAGCAGAAAATGCACGAATTGCGCGCCCTCGAAGTAAACCGGGTAGGGCGTCGCGGTCAGCCACAGCACCCCCGCCAGCAAGGCCACCGCAATCAGCACCGGATTGACGAAAGGCCGCCTCCCCGCTGCCTGAAAACAGGCGTTGCCAATGGCATAGGCCGCCAGTGTCGCCGTCAGCCACAGCAAGGGGCCTTGCGCGAGGTAAGACCAGATTTCGGTAAAATCCCTCACGTCTCCGGCTCCGTTCGCAGAAGTTTCGCCACCGCCGCGAAGGCCAGCGCCCCGGCGGCAATCGCCGCCAAGGTGGAGACCACCAGCACCACCGCCAGCCCCAGCCCATGCGCGGCGATCTTGTCCAGATGGCCCACCACCCCGGTGCCCGCCGGCACGAACAGCAAGGACAGATTGCCCAGAATGGTGGTCGCCAGAGGCCGCACCACCTCGACCAAGGGCCGCCACAGCGCAAAACCCGCCAGCAGAAGCAACATGCCCGCCACCGGGCCGGGCAGCGGCAGCCCGGTCAGGCGGGTCAAAGTCTCGCCCGCCAATTGCGCGGCAAGCAGGGTCAAGAGCGCAGGAATCATGGGGCCTCCGAAACCGGGCGACGGAAGGTCAGGCTGGTATCGCGGTCATAGCCGGGATGGCGGGTGGCCCCCAACACGGCAAAGCCCATGGCCTTGAAGGCCGCGTGGTTCTCCAGCAGCTCGACCCGCGATTGCAGCTCCAGCAGGGGCAAGCCAAGCGCCCGCGCGCGTGCCTCGGCCAAGGTCAGCAAGGCGCGCGCATGGCCACGCCGCCGCGCGGCCTCTGCCGTGGCCAGCTTGCCGATATACAATGCGCCGGGTTTCGGCGTCAGGAAGACACACGCCTCCGGCGCGCAGCCGATCAACCAGACCTCGCCCTCTGCCGCCTGCCGCTGCACCTCTGCCCCGGTCAGCGCCCGCATAGAGGAAGGCGGATCAATCCGCCCCTCCATATAGGCAAAGGCCGCCCGGATCAGCGCCAGCACCGGCGCGGGGTCATCCTCCGCTCCCATCCGATGCGGGGACGGGCGGGCCAATTCGGTCCAGCCGAGATGGCTGGCGCTGTTCACCTCGATCTCGGCGCGGAACAGCTCTGCCCGGTCCAAGCTGCCCGCTTGCAGATGCACCTCGCCCGGCCAGCGCTCCGAACGATAGGCCAACGGCGAGCCGCATTGCGCGCAGCGCAGCCAATCGTTGCCGGGGCTGCTGGCATGGCGCAGCGGCTCCGGCCCCTGCCAGTGCAACCCGGCCTCCGCCACCCCCAGATAGGAGGCAAACCCTGCCCCGGTCGCCCGGCGGCAACTGGCACAATGGCAATGCGCCGACCACAGGATCTGATCGGCCACATAGCGCGTCGCACCGCACAGGCAGCCACCGCAGACCGGCGGGCTCAGAAGGGGGGCATGAGAGTTCATGCCGCCACCCTGCCCCCGCCCCCGCGCCGCGTCAATGACGCAGCGTTGCCGGTGACAGCGCCGCGCCGCTTTGCGACTGTGGGCCCAAGCCAAGGGAGGGCCCAAGCCATGACCACCTATCCGCATCTGATGCAGCCGATCACCCTCGGCGCGGTCACGCTCAAGAACCGCGTCATGATGGGGTCGATGCATACCGGGCTGGAGGAAACCGGCGACTGGAACCGCGTGGCCGAATTCTATGCCACCCGCGCGCGCGGCGGCGTGGGGCTGATGGTCACTGGTGGCATGGCCCCCAACCGCGAAGGCGGCGTCTTTCCCGGCGCGGCGGGGCTGTTCTCCGCGCAAGACATTGCCAATCACCGCATCGTCACCGACCGCGTGCATGATGCAGGCGGCAAGATTGCCATGCAAATCCTGCATGCAGGCCGCTATGCCTATGGGCCCGATTGCGTCTCGGCCTCGGCCGTCAAATCCCCCATCTCGCCCTTTCCGCCCAAAGAGCTGGACGAAGCGGGCATCGAAAAACAGATCACTGACATCGCCACCGCCGCCGCCCGCGCCATGGAAGCGGGTTATGACGGGGTGGAGGTCATGGGGTCTGAGGGCTATTTCCTCAACCAGTTCCTCGTCCGCCATGTGAACCGCCGCGAAGATCGCTGGGGCGGCGCATATGAAAACCGCATGCGCCTGCCGGTCGAAGTGGTGGCCCGGGTGCGCGCGGCGCTTGGGTCGGGCCTGCTGATCTATCGCATCTCGCTGATCGACCTGATCCCCAACGGCTCGACATGGGAGGAGGTCGTGCAACTGGCCCTTGCCATCGAGGGGGCCGGGGCCGATGTGCTGAACACCGGCATCGGCTGGCACGAGGCGCGGGTGCCCA
>CALKAA010000074.1 GCA_937983495.1 uncultured Gemmobacter sp.
TCGAACGCAAGCGCCATCTGCGCCCGCGCGCCGTGTGCGCGTGCCATGGGGGTCTCCTATGTGGGGGAAGTCAGGCCAGAGGGCCGGTCGTGGTGTAGTGCAGGACGACGGTGATCACGGCCGCCTTCAGGGCCGCCGCGCCTTCGATGGGCAGGTCGAGCGAGGCCGGGGCCTCGGGTTCAACCCAGTCACAGAGGCCGCCGAGCGTTCGATCCGCCTCCAGAGCCGCGCCGATGGCGGCGATCAGGTCATCAAACGCGCTGGCCCGGCCGGTACCCGCCTGGACGACGACCTCCAGCTCGGCCCGGTGCTGATAGTGATAGCGCAGCGGCGACAGCGTCACTTCCGGCTCGCCCGACTGGCCATCGCGCAAGATGATCAGCCCGGCGGCCGGGATCCGCTCCGGCAGGACCTCGTCACGCAGGGTTAGGGCGGCAAGCGGCTGAAGCCGCGCATGAAGCGCGGTGAGGACGGTTTCGCGGGCGGTGGGCATGTTTTTCCAGTATTCAGTGGTCCGATCGAGCACAAGCAGTGCGACCCCGCGTGCCAACCTGACGGCAGTTCACTCGAACCGCATCTGTGCTTCGATAAGAATGCACTTTCCGCTGGCGATTCATGGACTCTCCGGCTTGCGTTGTTCCCGATCAAGAGTGTTATGAAGTTGCAGGCAACGGTTCGAAGCATTGAGCAAAGGAGAGGCGATATGGTCGATGCTGACGCATTACCAACGCAAAGTGAAAAGAAGTGTATTTTCTGCGGCAAGCCGCCAAAATCTAAAAACAAAGAGCATGTTGTTCCTAAATGGCTAATTGGGATCACAGGTAACCCAAAAAGGATTTGGCATCTTGGCGTTGAGACGAGCGACCCGAATAGAAAGCTTCGACAGTTTTCAGCGCAACAGTTTCAGTTTCCCGCATGCACAGAGTGTAACGAAAGATATTCTGGCCTGGAGGGGAGAACCAAAGGCTTCATGGTTCGGCTGCTAGAAGGTGGCGATTTGAAAGCGTCTGAGTGGGACGATCTGCTCGATTGGTTTGACAAGGTTCGAGTTGGCCTTTGGTTGGGCAACATGCTTTTGAATAAGGACTGGCCGACACCGACACCAAATTTCCACATCGACGAGAGAATTGGAAAGAAGGACCGCTGTCTTCTTGTATATCCTAACCGGCCCGAATTTAGGGGGCTGGTCATGAGTGGAGCCTCTGACCCCGTATTCATGCACAAACCCTCGTCTTTCATTCTCGCCGTTAATGGTCTTATATTCTTAAGCCTTTCATCAGAGTTCCTACTCTCTAAAAATATGGGTTTCCCTTTCCCAAACGAGGTTTCGTACAGGGATGAAAGAGTATACATTGATAACTTTGCAGCCGCGTCTGAGATGAAGACACCTGTCTTGGATTTCCCCTTTCACAAACCTCAGGTCGGAGTATTTCAAGCCATTTTGATCGAAGCCGCAATGAGCGATGAAAAATACGCAGCTTTGGTGGAATCAGAATACACTGGGTCTAGAATGATTGGGCGCCACTCAATGAAGTCCAGAATCTGTACTTTTGAAGATGTGGGGGCAAAGTTCCATGCTCCGGAGGAAATCGTAGAAAAATCGAATATTCTAAAAAATGACTTGCGGTCATCGAGTGATTACTACGCTCAGCTCTACCACTATCGGCAGTACGACCTTGATGTCGCAAAGACGCATTTTCCAGGCAATACAAAGTTCCTAGAGTTCTTAAAGCAGTACAATCTCGGTGCCCTCGAACAGGTTGGGGAGCTATGATTGGTCAAAGCCTTTGGAAGATTCGGCCCCTCGCTTTTCGGTGAACAAGAAGCCAAGAAGTGATGATTGTGTACTGGTCCTGTTGGCAATGCCGACATTAGTTGCGATTTCCCGCGACCCACTCCGTCACGATCCGCCCCGGCACGCCGTCGACGGCCCGTTCCGCATCCCGCGCCAGATCGAGCCGCTTGCGCAGCTTGACCTGCGGCACGAGAAGGAAAATCGGCACAGTGGTCAGCCCGCGGCCGGTCTTCGCGCGGGAAGCCACTGCGCGCCCCTTGCTGTTCAGCCGACCCTCAGCCACCAGCAGACTCGGACCGCGGCGCCGATAGATGAACCGCAGCCGCAACCCCGTGCGGCGTTCCCATTCGCCGGGGGTGATGCGGCGGCCGCGGGTGGATTTGCCTGCGGCCGGGGTGGGGATGGCGAGCCAGAACCCATCCTTTGACCGGATCAGCGGCCCGGTGTCATGCGCGCTGACGATCACCGGGGCGTTCGACCAGACCAGTGCCGCGGCGTTCAGGCTCTCGCCGCCCTTGGGATAGGTGGCGAGGCGGATCGAGTTGCCGAGCCGGGTGCCCAGCCCCGCGCCGGTGATCTGGCCGCGCCATGCGGATTTAAGGCCTGCGCCCGCATCGCGAATGGCGGTGGTCACGGCCTTTTCGCCCGCGGCGATTTCCGCCTGCATCAGGGTGGCGAGGTCGGGGCTGATTTCCAGCTTCAGTTTCATGCTGGTCTCAGGTCCAGCGTCCAGATCAGCCGTTCGCGGTCGCGCAGCGGTTCCCCCTGGATGACATGGCTGTCTGCGCCGATGACGATCAGATCGCCCGGCCGAGGGGCGGGGAGGTCGGCCACGCGCACGTCCACAACGGTCGTGTCGCTGACGAACCGGCCCGCGCCGAAGTCGGTGACGCGGTCGGGCGCGCGGCGGATGATGCGGATCGG
>CALKAA010000075.1 GCA_937983495.1 uncultured Gemmobacter sp.
CAACGGGCGAGGCAGGAACAATCACAAAAGAACTTATCAGGGCGGCGGCCGTCGCTGTCGTTGGTCGTCGATCTGCCCGGATGGATCGAGGCGCGGCGTGTGGCGATCTTTGGCTCGCCCGATGATGCGCTGAGCCTTGTTCAGGTGGAAAGCGAGGTGGTCGTGGCACCGGTGGTGCGCGGCAATGCCTTTATCGACATTGCGGGAGATCCGACCGTTCTGCGCTTTGCCGCGGCGGCGGGCGGCAAGGCGCACAGTCAGATGGCCGAGGGGCCGGGCGTCTTGTCCATCGCGCGCTTTGGCCTGCCTGCACCGGATCGTTTCCGCATCGTCGAGGATGATCTGGTACCGACCGAGCGGCGCCTGATGACCGAACTGCCCGCCTCGCGCGAGGATTTCGCGCTGTTTCTGGCGCAGCGCGACGCGGCCGAGGCCGAGCTGTTGCAGCCCGCTGCGCTGAATGCCGATGACCGCGCCGCGCTGGAGGCGCTTGGCTCTACCGTTGATCTGGGCGATCTGGAGGACAGTGCCGGGGCGGCGCTGCCGGGTTTGGAGGCTGACCCCATCCCTGACATTCTGGCCCCGCAGCCCGCGCCGGTGGTGCCCGACATCCTCGCCAATCCCGAGGCGCTGGACACGCGGCCCGAAGCCGCATTGCCTGAGGCCACCTCGGTCGCGTTGGTGCGCCCCGAGGCAGAGCGCCGCGCCCTGTTCGAGGATGTGGTGATTCTGGCCGAGCTGGAACGGCCCCTGGCCTCGGTTCTGGCGGATCAGAAGCTGCCGGAAAGCCTTGCGCCTGCGCTGGCCGCTGCGCTGCCGGGCATTGATCCGCTGCCGCGCGGGGCCATTCTGGGGCTGCGCCTGCTGCCCGAGGCGGGCGGGGGGCAGCGGTTGTCGCATCTGTCGCTTTATGGGCCGCAGGGGCATCTGGGGTCGGTCATGGTGACGGCAGAGGGGGCGGCGACGGCCTCGGTGGACCCCTGGATCAAGAATGATCTGCCGGGCCTTGCCACCGCCAGCCTGGAGTCTGCCAACACAGCCGATCCTGACGCGCAGGGGCCAAAGGGCGGGGCTTCGGGCTATCGCCTGCTGGATGCAGTCTATTCGGCGGCGATCCGCAACGGGGCGTCTTCGGCGCTGGCGGGCGAGTTGGTCGCCATTCTGGCCAAGGCGCAGGATCTGGAGCGCCCGGCCCAGATCGGCGACCGCATCACGCTGGCCTTCAGCACCCGCCATGGGCCGGGGGGCACCCCTGCGGGGCAATGGCTTTATGCCGGGGTGAAACCGGCGACCGAGGGCGGGCAGGGTGGCTTTGCCTGCTATATCCTGCCCGACAAGACTGCGGGCGCGCATGGCTTTGCCTGCCAGAGCCGCAGCAGCGCCAGCTTTGCCCCGGCAGGCGGCGGGGGGCTTCTGGCCACGCCGGTCGCGGGCATCATGACCTCGAAATTCGGGCCACGTCTGCACCCGATCCTGAAAACCATGCGGCTGCATGCCGGGGTCGATTGGGCGGCCCCGACGGGAACGCCGGTCCAAGCGGCAGCGGCGGGCAAGGTGGTGCATGCGGGCGACGGGCGCGGCTATGGCAATCTGGTGGTGATCGCGCATGAGGGCGGGATCGAAACCCGCTATGCCCACCTGTCGCGCTTTGCCCCCGGCATCACCCAAGGTGCGCTGGTGCAGGCAGGGCAACCGATCGGGGCTGTCGGCACCACCGGTCTTTCCACCGGCCCGCACCTGCATTTCGAGGCGCATCGCGCCGGCACCCCGATTGATCCGATGCCGCTGCTCTCAGGGGCGGTCGTCGCGGTGGTGACGGCCGGGTCGGATGCGGTGGAGGCGCTGGTCGATCGTATCGTGCAGGTGGAAAGCGGCGGGGTCGCCACGGCGAAGAACACCCGATCCACCGCCACGGGCCTCGGGCAATTCATCGAAAGCACCTGGCTCAGGATGATGCGCGACTATCGCCCGGATTTCGTGGCGACCATGAGCCGCGAGCAGCTTCTGGCGTTGCGCACCGATCCGACGCTTTCGCGCGAGATGGTGAAGCGGTTGGCGCAGGAAAACGAGGCCTATCTGCGTGGGCGCGGCCATGGCATCACCTCGGGTTGGCTCTATCTGGCACACTTCCTGGGGCCGGAGGGGGCGAACCGCGTGCTGTCTTCGCAGGATGGCCAGACCATACTGGCGGTGATGGGGGCGGGGGTGGTGAATGCCAACCCCTTCCTGAAGGATTATACCGTGGCCGACCTCAAGGCCTGGGCCACCCGCAAGATGGAAGGGAAGGGCGCGTCGGTGCCTGCCACCACAGGGGCGTCAGCCCCGGTGCCGGTCGCGCTGCCGCCCGAGGTGGAGGCCTATATCGCGCTGGCCGATCAGGTGCTGGCTGCGCTGTAGGGGCGGGGATTGCCCGCAGCGCGGCCATTAAAAAAGGTGCGTGCCAAAGCACGCACCCTGTGGAGCGCCGGTGTGGCGGCTCAGCGCTGCGGTGCCATCTCCAGCCCCTTGCATTCCTCGAACACTGCCAGAGCCTCGGTCAGTTGTTTGCTCAGCTTTTTCAGGCCCTGCGTATAATTGGTGTCCAGTTCGAACTTCCGCTGCATCAGCGAGAAATCCTCGTTGAAATAGGTGTCCTGCGCAGCCCGCAGGTTGAAGCCGTAATTGGCCGAGGCCTTGACCATGCTCAGGCCCTTGCCAACCTTTTCGAGGCCCGGTGCCTCTTTCCCCAGCTTGGCCAGATCGACGGTGCTGATCGCATTGTCCAGCATCATGTTGGTGCTGGTCTTGATCGCCTCACGCTCGCGCGCGGATGCGTCGCTTTCGCCCGAAGCCTTGATGAGCGACGCGATCGACGAGGCCTGCTGCGCCTTGGCGACCCCCATGATGGCCCCCGCGCTGTTGCCCGGCACCAGCCCTGCGGCGGTGTCAAAGGTGCGCTGCCCAATGGTCAGCGCATCGCCTTGCCCGGTGGCAAGCTCGCTCACCGAGGAGGCGGTCGAGATCGCGGCATTGCCGAGTTTCGCCGTCCATTCGCCGGTTTTGCCGGGGGCCAGCGCCGCCGCCAGATCGAGGAAGGCCACGCAGCTGTCGCGGATGATCGTCGCCACGAGCAGGCCCTTGTTCAGCCGTTGCTGGGTGCGGATCGAGGATTGCATCTCGGTGGTGTAATCTTCCAGCGCCTGAATCTGGCGTTGAATATTGGTGATCTTGCGCGACAGATCCACGCAACTGGCCGGGGTCAGCGTGCCGGCTTTCTTGTAGGCGCGGTCCAGCGCAGGAATTTTTGAAGACATGGCAATCGGTGTATCAGCCATCGAACTCATCCTTTTCAAACGGTCGGTCTAAAGCGGCTGCGCCAGCCCGGCGCAGGCTGCGGGTCACTCAAAGCTGTAGGCAAAGTCCCCATTTTCCAGCCCGATCACGACCTCTGACATTTTCACGCCGGTGACCATGCGGCCCAGAACCTGCCGCGACAATTCCGGCAGGATGGAGTTGGTGATGATATTGTCGATCATCCGCCCGCCGGAATCCGGGTCGCGGCATTGATCGACGATATGGGCCAGAACCTCCGGCCCATAGGAGAGCCGCGCGCCATGGGCGGCGCGCAGCCGTTTCGCCACGGCATCGAGTTTCAGCCGGGCAATGCCGCCCAGCACATCGGCCGAGAGCGGGAAATAGGGGATGGTGACAATCCGCCCCAGCAATGCAGGCGGGAAGACCTTGAGAAGCGAGGGTTTCAGCGCCGCCTCCACCACCTCGGGTTCGGGGGTCAGGCGGCCCGCATCGGCCATCTCCATCACCACTTCGGTGCCCACATTGGATGTAAGCAAAATCAAGGTGTTGCGGAAGTTGATCGGGCGGCCATTGCCATCTTCCATGATGCCCTTGTCGAACACCTGAAAGAACAGCTCATGCACATCGGGGTGGGCCTTTTCCACCTCATCGAGCAAGACCACCGAATAGGGTTTGCGCCGCACGGCCTCGGTCAGCCGCCCGCCCTCGCCGTAACCCACATAGCCGGGAGGGGCACCTTTCAGCAGGCTGACGGAATGCGCCTCCTGGAACTCGCTCATGTTGATGGTGATGACGTTCTGCTCGCCGCCATACAACTGTTCGGCCAACGCCAGCGCGGTTTCGGTCTTGCCGACGCCAGACGGCCCGCAAAGCATGAAAACGCCGATGGGCTTGTTGGGGTTCGACAGGCCCGCGCGGCTGGTCTCGATCCGCTTGGCGATCATGCGCAAGCCGTGATCCTGCCCGATCACCCGTTCGCGCAGCGTGTCGGACAGCGTGAGGATCGCCTGCAACTCATCCGCCACCATGCGGCCCGCCGGAATCCCGGTCCAATCCGAGATCACCGAGGCCACGGCCTGTTCATCGACATGGGCGTAAACCATGCGGTCATCGGGGTTGGTGGCGGCCAGATCGGCCATGCGCGCGGCCATCTCGGCGCGCAGCGCCTCCGGGTCGGCCTCGGGGCCGGCAATTGAGGCGCGCAAGGCGACGATCTGATCCACCAGCGCCTTCTCGGCGGCATGGCTGGCCTCGGCCTCGGCCAGTTGCGCCTCCAGCTTGGTCTTTTCGGCCTCGGCCTCGGCCAGACGGTCCTCATTGGCCTCGCCCAGATCGCGCTGCGCCTGCTTGCCCGCAATCTCGGCTTCGCGCGCGGCAATGGCGGCGCGCAGATCGCCGATGCGGGCAGGCGTCGCGGCCTGGCTGACTGCCACCCGCGCGCAGGCGGTATCGAGCAGCGACACCGCCTTGTCGGGCAATTGCCGCGAGGGGATATAGCGCGCCGACAGCTTCACCGCTGCCACGATGGCCTCATCCGAGATGCGCACCTGATGGTGCTTCTCCATCGCGCCCAGACTGCCGCGCAGCATATAGGCGCAGGTCTCCACCGAAGGTTCATCGACCACGACCGGTTGGAAGCGCCGGGTCAGCGCCGGGTCTTTCTCGAAATAGGTGCGGTATTCGGCATGGGTGGTGGCGGCGATGGTGCGCAGGGTGCCGCGCGCCAGTGCCGGTTTCAAAAGGTTCGCGGCATCACCCGTGCCCTGCGCCCCGCCTGCGCCGATCAGCGTATGGGCCTCGTCGATGAACAGGATGATCGGCTTGGGGCTGGCCTGCACCTCGTCAATGACCGAGCGCAGCCGCTGTTCAAATTCGCCCTTCATGCTGGCCCCCGCCTGCATCGCGCCAATATCCAGCATATGCAGCCGGATGCCCTTGAGCGCGGGCGGCACATCGCCCGAGGCCAGCAATTGCGCAAAACCCTCGACCACCGCCGTCTTGCCCACGCCCGCCTCGCCGGTCAGGATCGGGTTATTCTGGCGGCGGCGCAGCAGAATGTCGATCACCTGCCGGATTTCATCATCGCGCCCCACCACCGGATCGAGCCGCCCGGCCTCGGCATCCGCCGTCATATCGACCGAGAAGCGCCCCAAGGCCGTGGCAGCCCCTTCGCCCGTGGAGGCCCCGGCCCGCGCAGCCCCAATGCCGGTGCCATCCATCGGGCGCATCGCCTCCTCCTCGGAGGCGGCCCAAAGGCGGCGGCTTTCGCGGCCCAGCAGATCGGCTGAGAGCGTGGCAAGCTGCGGCACCGCGGCCAGCACCTCACGCTTCAGATGGGTGTCATTCAGTGCCGCCAGCAGCAAATGCCCGGTGCGGATCTGTGCCTCGCCAAAGAACAGCGTCGCATAGGTCCAGCCATGGTTCAGCAGATCGGCCAGCTTGTCGGAAATGCCGGGGGTCTCGGTCACATTCTTTTGCAGCCGGGCAATCGCCTGATCCAGCGCCTTCAACGCCGCGCCGCGATCAATGCCCACCTCGCGCAGCGAACAGGCGATGTCGGCATTCTGGTTTGACAGGGCATGGAACAGCCAATGCACCAGCTCGACCTGACGGTTCCCCTCGCCGCGCGCATGGCGCATGGCTTGCAGGAAGGCATCATAGCCCGCGCGGTTCATCTTGCCCGCATATTTCTCGATGGTGATCTCGGTCATGGTCGGGCCTCAGGCAACTTTGGAGGGAAGAACTTGGGAAGGCGAAGAAAGGTCGAGCAGGAATTCTGCCACATGCACGGCATGGCTGTCATTGGCCGCGAATTGCGGGGCCAGCGCCGCCATCCAGCCCAGTTCTGCCGTTTGGCCAAGGCGCGCGGGCGGAATCTCGCTGGCGGGCAGCGACAGGCGCAGGGTGACGGCGAAACGGTCGCGCAGATACCAGAACACCAGATCGCAGAGCCGCCGATGCGCAAGCCCGCCGGGCAGATAGTCCCGATAGGCGGTCAGCGCGTCCACATCCACCGCAATGGTGATCCGGTCATTCACCGTGCGGATGCGCGCGCCGAGAAACATGTCGCGCCCCAGCGTGCTGCCTGAAAGGCCCAGCTTGTTGCGATCTTCGGGCTCAATCTCGATCCAGCTTTCGCAATGCTCGATCACCTGCACCGCATGGCCCAGCACGCGTTCCAGCATCTGCCGCAAGCGGCGGGGCGAGCGGTTGCGCCCCAGATGCAGGCCCGCCAGATGCACCTTGAGGCTTTCGGGCAGGCTGTCGCGGTTCTGGAACGCCGGGGTGCCATGCCCCAGCAGCGCCGCCAGAAAGCCCTGAAAGCGGTCCTCATCGGGGCGGGCGGCCTGGCCGATCGGCTGGGCATCGGCCCAGGCCCGGTAAAACAGTTGCAGAAAGCGGGTGGAGACGAGGTTGGCAAAGCCCACGAAGCTGTCATCACCCCGCGCCTGCCAGCGCAGCGCCTCCTCGGTGGTGTTCAGCGGCAAGGGGCCTTGCGGGCCAAAGAGGCCCAGAACCTGATTGCGGATTTGCCAGCGCCCGCGGGCATCCAGGCTCACCGCCGAAAGATCCCCCGCCGGAAAGGCGAGAAACGGGTCTTGCCCGAGCGCGACCAGTTCGTCGCGCAACCGCTTGTTGCGGCCAATACGTGGCAATTGGGGATTGTTCCGCTCCAGCCAGCGCAGCAGGGCAAAAAGGCCAAGGCCCTCGGCGGCGGCCTGCGCCTGTTCGGCGCGGTCAGGCGCATCGGGCCCCGGAGGCGCAACCGCAC
>CALKAA010000076.1 GCA_937983495.1 uncultured Gemmobacter sp.
TACGAGATTGGTCAGTGACTGGAGTTCAGACGTGTGCTCTTCCGATCTGGCCCCCCGCTGATTGGGGTCAGCCGCGCGGGGCCCAGAGGATGAGGGCGGCCCCCGACAGGGCGAGGGCGGTGCCTGCCAGATCGAAGCGATCCGGGCGCGCGCCCTCGACCGCCCACATCCAGAGGAGCGAGGCGGCGATATAGACCCCGCCATAGATGGCAAAGCTGCGCCCGGCGCTCTCCGGCGGAGTGAGGGCCAGCAGCCCCGCGAAGGCGGCCAAAGCGAGGCCGCCGGGGATCAGCCACAGCGCCGAGGCCCCCGCCCGCCACCACGCCCAGACGGCATAGCAGCCCGCGATTTCGCAGGCGGCGGCGGCGAGGTAGAGCGCTACCGTCATGAATTATCGCGAAAACGGTTGGCGATGGGGTAGCGGCGGTCGAGCCAGAAGGCGCGCGGGGTGAGGCGGACGCCGGGGGCGGATTGGAAGCGCTTGTATTCCGCGATATAAAGCAGGTGTTCGATGCGCTTCACCGTGGCGCGATCAAAGCCGCGCGCGACCAGATCGGCCACGCTGTCCTCGCGGTCCACCAGACCTTCCAGAATGGCATCCAGCACCTCATAGGGGGGCAGGCTGTCCTGATCTGTCTGGTTGGGGCGCAGTTCGGCGCTTGGGGGTTTGGTGATGATGCGATCGGGGATCACCTCGCCCACGGGGCCTGCCATCCACGCCCGGTGGTTTTCGTTCCGCCAGCGGCAGGTTTCGAACACGCGGGTTTTATACATGTCTTTCAGCGGGTTATAGCCGCCGTTCATGTCGCCATAGATGGTGCAATAGCCCACGGCCATTTCGGATTTATTGCCGGTGGTCAGCAGCATCTCGCCGAATTTGTTGGAGATTGCCATGAGCATGACGCCGCGCAAGCGGCTTTGGATGTTCTCCTCGGTCACGCCGGGTTCCGTGCCCGCGAAGAGATGCGCCAGCGCCTGCCCCACGGCCTCTTGCCCGCCCGAGATCGGCACGGTGTCGAGGCGACAGCCAAGCGCCTGAGCGCAGGCGGCGGCATCTTCCAGCGAATGCGCCGAGGTATAGGCCGAGGGCAGCATGACGCAGCGCACATTCTCTGGCCCCAGGGCATCGGCGGCAATCGCCGCCACCAGCGCGGAATCGACCCCGCCCGACAGGCCCAGAACGGCCTTCTTGAAGCCGGTTTTCGCCATGTAATCGCCCAAAGCCATCACACAGGCGCGATAATCGGCCTCCCATACACGGGGAATTTCGGCCAGATCGCCCTTGCGGGCGCGCCAGCCTTCGCTCGTGCGATCAAAATCGACATGGGCGAGGCAGGCGTCGAATTGCGGCATCTGCACCGCCAGCTCGCCACCCGGGTTCAGCACCATGGAGGAACCGTCAAACACCTGATCGTCCTGGCCCCCCACCATGTTGAGGTAAACCAGCGGCAGGCCGGTCTCCACCACCCGCGCCACCATGAGGTTCAGCCGCAGGTTCGGCTTGCCGCGATGATAGGGCGAGCCATTGGGCACCAGCAGGATCTCGGCCCCGGTCTCGGCCAGCGTTTCGGCCACATCGGGGTGCCAGGCATCCTCGCAGATCGGCGTGCCGATGCGCAGCGGGCCGATGCGGTAAGGCCCGGCCACATCGGCGGGTTGGAACACGCGTTTCTCGTCAAAGACATCAGTGTTGGGCAGATGATGTTTCAACACCCGCGCCACCACCTCGCCGCCCTGCAAGATCCAATAGGCATTGTGCAGCCGGTCGCCCACGCGGGCCGGGCCGCCAATGCCAATCGCCGGACCATCGGCGCATTCCACCGCCAGACGGCGGATTGCGGCCTCGGCCTGATCGACGAAGACGGGCTTGAGGATCAGGTCTTGCGTCTGATAGCCGGTGATGAACATCTCGGTCAGGGCCAGCATATCGGCATCGGCCACCTTGGCCGCCACCCAGGCCTCGCGCGCCTTGGCCGCATTGCCCGCCAGATCGCCCACCACCGGGTTCAACTGCGCGAGGGTGAGGCGGAAGTGATCATCTGCGGGCATGGGGCGCGCTCCGTCATGCGGGCGCGGGCCGGGGCTGCGCCAAAGGATTTGACTTGCTTTCTAGCAGACTGATCGCCAAGGAAAAGACGGCAAGAGTTCAGGGAGGCCGGAATGCGGCTGGCAATCGGGATCGCGGTTCTGGGGATCATGGCGGCAGGGGCCGCACAGGCGCAGGACAGCGGCGATGTTCTGGTCAAGCAATATGATGACGGCTCGGTCTATGAGGGCACGTTCCTGAACGGCAAGCAGCATGGCACCGGCACCTACAAGCTGCCCAATGGCTATGAATATGCCGGTGAGTGGACCAATGGGCAGATCATGGGTCAGGGCATTGCGCGCTATCCCAATGGCTCGGTCTATGAGGGGGCCTTTGTCGCGGGCAAGCCCGAAGGCAAGGGCAAGATCACCTATGCCGATGGCTCCACATATGAAGGCAGCTGGATTGCGGGCGAGATCGCGGGCGCAGGCGTGGCGCGCTATGCCGATGGTTCGGTCTATGAGGGCGCGTTCAAGGATGGCAAGCCCGAGGGCAAGGGCAAGATGACCTCCTCGACCGGGGTGGTGTCGGAGGGCGACTGGCTGGGCGGCCTGAAACAGGGCGCAGGCAAGGTGACCTATCCCGATGGCACGCTGTATGAAGGCGGGATGCTGGCCGGCGCACGCTCGGGCAAGGGCAAGCTGACCATGCCCGATGGGCTGGTCTATGAAGGCGATTGGGCCAAGGGGCAGATCAACGGTCTGGGCCGGTTGGTGCAGCCCAATGGCGATATTTACGAGGGTGCCTTTGTCGAGGGCCAGCGGCAGGGTCGCGGCAAGATGACCTACAAGGACGGCTCGGTCTATGAGGGCGATTTCCGCGCCGATCAGCGCGAGGGGCGCGGCTTGTTCCGCACCCCCGATGGCTATAGCTATGATGGCCAGTGGGTTGCGGGCAAGATGGAGGGCGCGGGGCGGCTGAGCTATGCCGATGGCTCGGTCTATGAAGGCAGCTTCAAGGCCGATCAGCCCGAGGGGCAAGGCAAGATCAGCTATCGGGACGGCTCGGGCTATGAGGGCGCGTGGCAGGCCGGGGCCATCGCGGGCACGGGCCGGGCCACCTATAAGGATGGCGCGGTGTATGAGGGCCAGTTCGCCGATGAGAAGGCGCATGGCAAGGGGGTTTTGACCCGGCCAGATGGCTATCGCTATGAGGGCGAATGGCAGGCGGGCAAGCGCACCGGGCAGGGCAAGGCGACCTATCCCGATGGCACCCTCTATGAGGGCGGCTTTGTCGATGGCGCGCGGCAGGGTCAGGGCGTGATCACCACCCCGGATGGGTTCAGCTATTCCGGCCAGTGGCAGGCGGGCGAGATGACCGGGGTGGGTGTGGCCACCTATGTCGGCGGCGACCGCTATGAGGGGAATTTCCTCAAGGGCAAGCGTGAGGGGCAAGGAGATCGGAAGAGCACACGTCTGAACTCCAGTCACTGACCAATCTCG
>CALKAA010000077.1 GCA_937983495.1 uncultured Gemmobacter sp.
CCTTCTTTTTTCGGGCTGTTGCGGCTGAACTTGCCTTGAAGCGGAAGCTGTCGTTGCCGGTTTCCAGGATGTGGCAGCGGTGTGTGAGGCGGTCGAGCAGTGCCGTGGTCATCTTGGCGTCACCGAAGACGTTGGCCCATTCGCTGAAGCGTGAGCATGCGGCGAGGGCCGTCTGGCACGGATGTCGTTTGACGGGTTACCGGATGTCCTTATGGACGCACACGAAGACACCCCCTGCATTCAAGTTTTGTCGATTTCGGACACGGGCCGCCGACGGCGGTTCACGGATGATGAGAAGCTCCGGATCGTCGAGGAGAGCTATCGCGACGGCGTGACGGCCGCCGAGGTGGCCGTCACCGGCCCGATGGTCCGCGCCATCCTCGCCTCTATTCGCCGATTGCGAGCGCCTCCGTCATGCGCATAACTGCGATCCACGCCCAAACTGAACGAAAGCGGCAGGACAGGTCTGTCCGCCGCGCTGAAAAACATAGCCTCCGGGCCAGAACGCGGCGCTTTCACGGTCTGATCTGCCCTGTTCCAGCTCCTTGCGCGCCCAACAACGCCGCTCAGGACGGAAAATGCTTGCCCAGCGGGCTGATTCAGGCGATCTTCACGTCAGTCGGTACGCCACTTGGGGAATGTCGATTGATCCAAATCAGGTTTGCCGAGGAAAACGAAGAATACGCTGATTGGAAGAATGTTGGCGTAGAATTTTTCTATGCCTATTTTGATGCGAATATTGCAACGGCAAGCGGTGCAAATCGGGTTGGCGGGGTTTCTGAAAATACCGGAAAGATGGGCCGCGCCATTGCCTATTCTGCTCTAGAAGCTGGCGAAGGCGATAATCCGTGCGGATGCACCCGATCGTGGCCGGGCTGGTGGATGCCGAGGCGCGAGAGACGTTGATGGAGCAGGCAAAATGAAGCGCGTCTTTGCGCCTTTGATCCTCGTTCTGTGTCTGGTGGCGCTTGCGGGCTGCCGGACAGAACACCACTGGCGGCAAAAGACTACACTGACAGTTGAAACCCCGGCAGGTCCGCGCAGTGGATCATCTGTTGTCGAGGTGACGGCGCTATTTGGCAAACTTCCCCTTACCGGCAATGAGGTGGAATACAGCTTTCATGGCGAGGCAACGGTGGTTGAAATCATGCCGGGGCGATATTTGTTTGCCCTGCTGGGTGGGTCGGAAGAACGCTTCTATCGTGCGGCGCGTGACAGGTTTACCGGGATGCATCGGCGGGACTGGCTATATGAGATCCCGAAACAGACAGAGCCGGTGGCCTTGACTGGAAAACAAATGCCGTGGCTAGTTACTTTCGACGATGTGCGCGACCCCAAAACAGTGCGCCAGGTTGACCCCGCGAATCTTGCAGCCAGTTTCGGCCCTGGTGTGACGTTGACCTCGATCACGTTGGCAATTACTGATGAGCCGAGAACATCGGGTAAGCTCAAATCGGTATTGGGGTGGATTGACCAAGCCAAGTTCATCACTCCTCCAGAGCAGCAGCCACGTTTGGGTTCAGATCAGACATTTGAACAAAGACTGATGCGGCAAGATTTTATTGACCGGCGCTCCCTGCAAGAAATGCGAGACTGAGGTAAAAATGACGATCTCCATCCGGAATGAATGGCTGGACCTCTACATCTTTGAAACCATCGAGCCTTACGGCGATTGCGGGCAATCGCCTACCGGCCAATGGGAGGCGCAGGAGATTGCAACCGACTGGCTATGGACTTACAACAATGACCGCCCCAACATGGGCATAGGCGGCATCACACCCGCCCAGAAACTGAAGATGGCTGCCTGAAGTCTGCTTCTGTCCCCCATTAAAATGGGGAGGTGTTGATTTCCACCCAGAAGTGACCCGGGGTTTTCATCGAGAATTGACCCGCCTGAATGTTATGTTCTGCGGGTTATGCTGGGGTCAAGACATGCGTGGCCTCCCTTTTCGTTTTGGCTATTGCTGAACCCCACATTCTCCAAGTAAGTCGCTGATTTCGCTGTCGTAATCGTGATATTTCGCA
>CALKAA010000078.1 GCA_937983495.1 uncultured Gemmobacter sp.
GAACTACCTGCGCCCCGCCAATATCGACCGGATCGTGACGGCCTTCCGGTCGCGTAGCGAGGAGCCGCGCTTTGCCCACAACGCCAGCCGGGCCGAGATTGCGGACAACGGCTGGAACCTGAACATTCCGCGGTATGTCGAGACCTTTGAGGCCGAGGCGCAGATTGATCTTGCGGCGGTGGTGGCGGATATAAAGGTGATTGACGCCGAGATGGTCGGGATTGACGCGCGTATCCGGGCGTTCTGCACCGAATTGGGACTGGAGGCGCCGGTATGACAACGGGAGGATTGACCGCGTTCAAAGCGGGACTCTTGCAGAAGCTGTTTTCGCAAAAGCTGCGATTCAGGCGAGATGACGGGACCGACTTCTCAGGGTGGACGGAAATCCGACTGGGTGATTATCTTGTGCCACACCGTGAACGCGTGCCGGCTGATACGGAGGTTCCGATATTTTCATCTTCGCGAGAGGGCTTGAAGCCTCAGAAGGAATATTTTGCGGACCGAGAGGTGGAGAATTTCGGGGAGTATGGCATTGTTCCGAAGGGATATATCACCTATCGCCACATGAGTGATGACCTTACCTTCAAGTTTAACCTCAATACATTCGGACATCCGATTGCCGTAAGCAAAGAGTATCCAGTCTTCGCAACATCCGATATGGATCCAAGGTTCCTGGTTTATTGGTTGAATCATAGCCGAGAATTCGGTGAGTTTGCGGTCATGCAAAAGAAGGGTGGAACAAGGACGAGGCTTCATTTCAATGTTCTGAGCGAACTGCGGTTCGAAGCTCCTCATCCCGACGAACAACGGAAGATCGCCGATGCCCTTGCTGCCGTTGATGAAAAAATCGCCGCGCTGAGCCGAAAAATCGGTGTTCTTGAAAAGTTCCGGGGGGGGGGTAATGCATAACCTCTTCTTTGGCAAGAAAAGATTTCGCGCGCCTAGCGGCCTTTCTTACCCGAAATGGGCGACAATTCGTCTTGGTGATGCCTTCAAAAATCGCGTTGAGCCTGATACATCGGATATGCCGGTCTACTCGGTCACTCAGGATCGCGGCATGGTTCCGCGCAATACGCTTGACCGAGAATTCGGTGGCAGCGCAGAGATCACCGGCTATCGGCGCGCTAAGACGGGTGATCTGGTCTATAACACCATGAGAATGTGGCAGGGCGCGGTGGGCATCGCCCCCGAAGATTGCTGCGTCAGTCCCGCCTATGTCGTCCTTGCCCCGAAGAACGGCGCGGTAGCGGAGTTCTTCGTTCGTCGCCTGCGTGAAAGCACAATGGTGCAGCACCTCAAAGCCTGGTCTCATGGCCTGACCGAGGATCGGCTACGGCTCTACTATCCCGATTTCGCCAGCATCCGCTTGCAGGTTCCCCACCCCGACGAACAGCGCAAGATCGCCGATGCTCTCTCGGCGCTCGACGCCAAAATCGCTGCCTTGGCCGGGCAGATCACCCATATGGAGACCTTCAAGAAGGGTCTCCTGCAACAGATGTTCGTGTGAGGCCCGATGACCGTCCAGAGCGAAGCCCAACTCGAAGTCGCCCTTGTAACCCGCCTGCAGGGCAAGGGGTGGGAGCCGGTCCGGCTGGCGTCAGAGGCCGAGCTTTGGGCGAACTTGCGCGGGCAGCTTGGGCTGCATAATGACACGGTCTTCTCGGATGCCGAGTTCGCCCGCATCCGCAACCATCTGGAAAAGGGCAGCCCGTTCGAAAAGGCCCATACGCTGCGCGACCGGTTTCATCTGACCCGCGACGATGGCACGTCCTTTTACGTCCAGTTCTTCAACGCGGACTACTGGTGCCGCAACCAGTATCAGGTCGCGACCCAGATCGGCCTGACCGGCGCGCGCAAGAACCGTTACGACGTGACGCTCTTGGTGAACGGCCTGCCTCTGACGCAGGTCGAGCTGAAGCGGCGCGGCGGTGATCTGAAACAGGCCTTCAACCAGATCAACCGCTATCAGAAAGACAGTTTCGCCGCCGCCGGCGGGCTGTTCCAGTTCGTCCAGATCTTCGTGATCTCGAACGGCGTCGACACCCGCTATTACGCCAACAACCGCCACCAGAGCTTTGAGCAGACCTTCGCTTGGGCCGGGATTGACAACAAGCCGATCAACCGGCTGGACGCCTTCGCGGACATCTTCCTCGAGAAGTGCCAGCTGTCGAAGATGATCGCCAAATATGTCGTCCTGCATCAGAGCGACAAGGTGATGATGGTGCTGCGCAGCTATCAGTATTACGCTGCCGAGGCGATCCTTGACCGCGTGGCGCATCACAAGGGCAACGGCTATGTCTGGCACACCACCGGCTCGGGCAAGACGCTGACCAGCTTCAAGGCCGCGCAGAACCTGGTGGCGCTGCCCAAAGTCGAGAAGGTGGTCTTCGTGGTCGACCGTGCCGACCTCGATGATCAGACGGTGCGCGAATTCAACGCCTTCAAGGAGGGTTCGGTCGACCAGACCGACAACACCCACCATCTGGTGCGGCAGCTGGCCGACCCGACCGCGCGGCTGGTGATCACCACGATCCAGAAGCTGAACAACGCGATCTCGGGTGAACGCTATGCCGGGCGGCTGGAGGGGGTCCGCGAGGGTCGCGTGGTCTTCATCTTTGACGAATGCCACCGCAGCCAGTTCGGCGAGACCCATCGGCGGATCGTCAGTTTCTTCCCGCGTGCGCAGTTGTTCGGCTTTACCGGCACGCCGATCCTGGTTCCGAATGCGATCGGCCGGCGCACCACTGCGGATCTGTTCGGCGACCGGCTGCACACCTATGTCATCACCGACGCCATCCGCGACCGCAACGTGCTGCGCTTTTCGGTCGAGTATATGGGGGTGGAGCCGCCAAAGCCGGAGGAAACCGGCGACAAGACCGAGGATCGCCGCCGTAGGAGGCTGTCGGAGCGGCTCTATTCCTCACGCGCCTTTTTCGATCACCCGGACCGGATCGACGCGATCACAGATTGGGTGATTGCCAACCATAGCACCAAAACCCGGGGCCACCAGTTCGGCGCGATCATGGCGGTGTCCTCGGTCGATGCGCTGATCCAGTATTACGAGATGTTCGAGGCCAAGCGCTGCAGCGGCCAACATGACCTGAAGATCGCCACCATTTTCACCTACGCAGCGAACCCGGATGATGCCGAGGCCGACGGGCTTTGGGCGGATACCGGCTTTCCCGACATTGTCGCTCTGCAAGACATGCCCAAGCGCGACAAGCTGGCGGAGTTCGTGGCGCAATACAACGAGACCTATGGCGCCAATGAATCCGTGTCGGACGGCAAGGGTTTCTACACCTATTACCGCGCGCTGGCGAAGCGGGTGAAATCCCGCGACCGCAAGCCCTTCGATCCGGGTCAGGGCGTCGATATCCTGCTGGTCGTCAACATGTTCCTGACCGGGTTCGATGCGCGCACGGTGAACACGCTTTACGTCGACAAGAACCTGCGTTGGCATGGGCTGATCCAAGCGTTCTCTCGCACCAACCGCGTGCTGAATGCAGAGAAATCGCAGGGCAATATCGTCTGTTTCCGCGACCTGAAGGACAACACCGACGAGGCCATCGCGCTCTTTGCCGACAAGAACGCCCGCGAGGTGATCCTGATTGGCAGCTACGAGGAGCATCTGGCGCGCCACGCTGAAGCGGTAAAGGCGCTGCTGGCGATCACGCCCGACGCTGATGCTGTCGATGATCTGGTCGACGAACAGCAGCAGGCCGCCTTCGTCAAAGCTTTCCGCGACGTGATCCGGGTGAACAACGTGTTGGCGAGCTTTGCCGAGTTCCAGCCCGAAGACCTGACGCTGCCAGCGCAGGATTTCGAGGATTTCAAGAGCAAGTATCTCGACCTCGCGCAGCGCGGCAAGGGCACCGGCGGGGATGACACGCCGGAAACCACGCTCGACGGCATTGATTTTGAACTGGAACTCTTGCGCCGCGACGACATCAACGTGGCCTATATCCTGGCACTTCTGACCTCGCTCAGCGCGGCGGAAAAGGGCGGCAAGGACAGTCGGAAATCGCGCGAGATGCGGCGGCGGATTTTTGAGCTGCTGCTTTCCGAGGTGCAGTTGCGTGACAAGCGCGAGTTGATCGAGGCCTTCATCGACCAGAAGATGCCGATGCTTGGCCCGGAGGACGATGTCCGCGCCGCCTTCGCCGCCTTCTGGTCTGATGAGCGCGCCAAGGCCTTCACCGGGCTGATCAAGACAGAGCACCTCGACCCAACTGGTTTCAACATTCTGATCCGCGAAATGCTGATCACCGGTAAACGCCCCGCACATGACGCGGTGGTCGCGATTATGACCCAGAAACCCGGCATCCTCGCCCGCAAGGCTGCAATCGCCCGCGTTATCGAGGGCATTGAGACATTGCTAGCCAAGTTCGACGACGGGGTTGGCGAGTTGGACGGAGCATGAGGTCAAGAAAGCGTGCCAGACCTGACCCGGGAAGCTGTCTGGCTTGAGTTCTCCCTCGGGGAGGAGCCGGGCAGAAATGGTCGCGAAAATGTGGGGCTGCATTCACCGCGTCCCACTGCTTCGAAAACGCCTGACCCGCGCTGCTCCTTCGAGCTGCTAGTTCGTGTGATCACCGTCTTCGGTAAGCGTCATGTCACCGAAATGGCGCTTTCGCGAACACATTGATCGTGTCACGTTAAGGAAATCAAGTTTTTCGAACACGACGGTCTTCTCATGTTAAAGCCGACCTACGACATCCCTCAGCTGCCGCCGCAGGTCGAACTGGAAACCGTGCCGGTGCTGAAGGCGCTGAACCGGGCGTCGCGGGCGCTGGCGGATCTGAAGGGGCAGGCCCGGACGATCCCGAACCAAGGCATCCTGATCGACACGCTGGCGCTTCAGGAGGCGAAGGCCTCGTCGGAGGTGGAGAACATCGTCACCACGCAGGACGAGCTGTTCCAGGCCGATGTCTTCCCCGATGACCCGCAGTCTCCGGCGGCCAAGGAGGTCGCCCGGTATCGTGATGCCCTGCGCCTCGGCTACCGGCGCCTGCTGGAAACCGATGGGCTGATCCCGAACTCGACGCTGATCGAGATGTTCCGCTTGCTCAAGGATCGCGATGACAGCTTTCGCGTCACGCCCGGCACCGCGCTGAAGAACGAGCGGAGCGGTGATGTGGTTTTCGTCCCGCCCCAGGACGCGAACGAGATCGTCGCCCTGATGACGGCGCTGGAGCGCTTCGTGAATGATGACGAGATTTCGGACCTCGACCCGCTGATCAAGATGGCACTGATCCATCACCAGTTCGAGAGCATCCACCCCTTCCCCGATGGCAACGGCCGGATCGGACGTATCCTGAACGTGCTCTATCTGACGCGCGCCGGGCTGCTGGACATCCCGATCCTTTACCTTTCGCGGCACATCACCCGCCACAAGAGCGACTATTACCGGCTGCTGCAAGCGGTGCGCGACGATGGCGCCTGGGAGGAGTGGGTGATCTTCATGCTCAACGGCGTCGCCGAGACTGCCGTCACCACCCTTCGACTAGTCGAAGGGATCGGGGAGCAGATGCGGACGGCAAAACACAGGATGCGGGCTGAGCTGCCGAAGCTCTACAGTCAGGAGTTGCTCAACAACCTGTTCCGTCACCCCTACACCCGCATCGAATACGTCCAGAATGATCTCGGCGTCACCCGTCAAACGGCCGCGCGCTATCTCGACACGCTGGCCGATGCAGGGTTCGTCGACAAGCACAGGGCCGGGAAGAGCAACTACTACATCAACACGCAGCTGGTGCGGCTGCTGATGACGGTGTCGGAGGGGGTGTGACCGGCCGACCGTCGAGTGCGGCCTTGGCCTCGCCTTTGCACTGTCGGCCTACTTCGACAGGAACGCGCCCCAGATCGGAAGAGCGTCGTGTAGGGAAAGAGTGTAGATCTCGGTGGT
>CALKAA010000079.1 GCA_937983495.1 uncultured Gemmobacter sp.
GGTGCATATCAGGGCTTTGACGTGGCCCTGCGCAAGGCCGTGGCCGCCGCCGTTCTGGGCGATGCGTCCAAGGTCAAGTTTGTCCCGCTGACCGGCGAGACCCGCTTCACCGCGCTGGCGTCCTCCGAGGTGGACCTGCTGGTCCGCAACTCGACCTGGACCTTCTCGCGCGACGTGGACCTGAAATTCGACGTGGTGGCGACCAACTACTACGACGGTCAGGGCTTCATGGTGAAGAAAGACCTCGGCGTGTCCTCCGCCAAGGAACTGGATGGCGCCACCGTCTGCATCCAGACCGGCACCACCACCGAACTGAACCTGGCCGACTTCTTCAAGGCCAACAACATGACCTATACCCCGGTCAACGTCGCCGATGATTCGGAAGGTCAGCGTCAGTATCTGGCCGGTGCCTGCGACACCTACACCACCGACGCTTCGGGCCTGGCCGCATCGCGCGCCACCATGCCCGATTCCGAAAACCACATCATCCTGCCCGAGATCATCTCGAAAGAGCCGCTCGGCCCGATGGTGCGCCATGGTGACAACGTCTGGGGCGATGTCGTCCGCTGGACCTTCTTCGCGCTGGTTGCCGCCGAAGAATATGGTGTGAACAAAGCCAATATCGAAGAAGTGGCCACCACCACCACCAACCCGGAAGTCAAGCGCCTGCTGGGCACCGAGGGCGACCTTGGCGCGATGCTGGGCCTGGACAAGGATTGGGCCAAGCGCGCCATTGCCGCCAATGGCAACTATGGCGAGATCTTCGAGGCCAATATCGGCTCGGCCACCCCGATCAAGCTGGCGCGCGGCCTGAACGCGCTCTGGACCCAGGGCGGCCTGCAATACGCTCCGCCCTTCCGCTGAGCTGATCGAACCGACGGGGGCACCATTCAGGTGCCCTCGTCCACAGATAACGACCGCCTGACCCGGACAGACACCGCAAAAATGCGGGCGACGGGCAGGACGCGGGGGTACGCATCACATGGCTTTTGTCTCGGACGCGCCGAAAGATAACTTTCGGCTGGGAATGCTTATTTACGACACGCGCTACAGGTCCATCACCATCCAGGTGGTCGTGCTGGTCCTGTTTCTGCTGTTCCTGTCATGGCTCGTGAACAACACGGCCCAGAACCTTGCCGACAAGGGCCGGGATTTCGATTTCGGATTTCTGGGCATGCGCGCCGGGTATGACATCAATCAGCGGCTGGTCGATTACACCAATGACAGCACGCATTTGCGCGCGGCCTTTATCGGGCTGCTGAATACGCTGCTGGCCGCGCTCGTCGGCTGCACCATCGCCACCATTCTGGGGGTGATCATCGGCGTGCTGCGCCTGTCGAAGAACTGGCTCGTCAGCCGCCTGATGACCGTCTATGTCGAGATGTTCCGCAACGTGCCGGTGCTGCTGTGGATCCTGCTCGCGATGACGCTCCTGTCAGAGACAACACCGCAGCCACGCGACTTCAAGATGACGCCAGAGATGGAACAGGCGGGCGAGGAGCCGAAGGCCTCCATGCTGTTTGGTCTCATCGCCGTCACCACGCGCGGCACCTCGATCCCCGAGCCGAAATTCTGCCTTGGCCGCGAGCTTGAGGCCTGCCATGCCGAATCGCTGCAACCGGGTTCGCCCGAGGGCGGCCTGGGCGTTGTCGATCTGGGCATCTTCAAGGTCTCGCTCAACCTGCTGGCGCTGCTGGTGGTGTTTGGTGGCTCGATCTTCGTGAACCGCCAGATCGTGCGGCGCGCTAACGCCATTCAGGAAGAAACCGGCGACCGTCCGGTCACCTGGTGGAAATCGCTGGCCGTGCTGTCCCTGCCCTCGATCGTGCTGCTCTGGGCGCTTGGCCTGCATTGGGTGGTGCCCGAGATGAAGGGCTTCAACTTTGTCGGCGGGATCACCGTCATGCACGGCTTTACCGCGCTGACGCTGGCATTGGCCCTCTACACCGCGGCCTTTATCGCCGAGATCGTGCGCGCCGGCATTCAGGCCATCTCGCGCGGGCAATCCGAGGCCGCCGCCGCTCTGGGCCTGCGCCCCGGCCGCACCATGAGCCTCGTGATCCTGCCGCAGGCGCTGCGGGTGATCATCCCGCCGCTGATCTCGCAATATCTGAACCTGACCAAGAACACTTCGCTGGCCATCGCCGTGTCCTACATGGACCTGCGCGGCACGCTGGGCGGCGTCACGCTGAACCAGACCGGCAAGGAACTGGAATGCATGCTGCTGATGATGGCGATCTATCTGACGATCAGCCTGATCATTTCTGCCCTGATGAACCTGTTCAACCGGGCCGTGCGGCTGAAGGAGCGCTGAGATGACCAACTTCACGCCTTTTGTCCGCTCGCAAATGATCGACCCGCGCGAGCCCCCCTCGGGCCAGCAAGGCCTCGTCCGCTGGGCGCGCGAGAACCTGTTCTCCAGCCCATCGAACAGCCTTCTCACCGTTCTGGGCGCGCTGGCTATTCTGTGGCTCGCCATGGGCATCGTGCCATGGCTGATGCATTCGGTCTGGAACGCCAATTCTCTGGCAGAATGCAAGGAAATCATCACCCAGACCTGGGGCGAGGGTGCGACCGGGGCCTGCTGGGCCATGGTGCGTGCGCGCTGGCACCAGTATACCTATGGCTTCTACCCGATGGACCAATATTGGCGGCCCAATCTGGCCTTCGTGCTGATGCTGGTGGCGCTGGCCCCGGTGCTGTTCCTGTCGCTGCCGCGCAAGCTGATGCTGTTCAGCCTGGGCTTCCCCTTCATCGCCTATTGGCTGCTCTGGGGGGGGACCGTCTGGGCCCCTGTTGTGGTGGCGCTTGGCTTTGGCGTCATGGCTCTGGTGTTCCGCCTGGCCTCTCCCAAACTGGGGGTGCCGGTTTCGGCCGGGATCGGCCTGCTGGCCGCCGTGATCTGGTGGCTGTTCGTGCAGGCCCCGCTTTCGAGCACCCTGCAAGGCCTCATCCCGCTCGGCCTGAGCGAGGTTGACAGCGACCGTTTCGGCGGGTTCCTGCTGTCGATCGTGATCGGTGTCACCGCCATCTCGGCCTCGCTGCCGATGGGCATTCTGCTGGCCCTTGGCCGCCAGTCCGACATGCTGCTGGTCAAGGCGCTTTCGGTCGGCTTCATCGAGTTCATCCGCGGCGTGCCGCTGATCACCCTGCTGTTCACCGCCTCGCTGCTGCTGCAATACTTCCTGCCGCCGCAGACGAATTTCGACATCATCCTGCGCGTCATCATCCTCGTCACCCTGTTTGCCGCGGCCTATATCGCCGAGGTGATCCGGGGCGGCCTCGCGGCCCTGCCGCGCGGTCAGTATGAGGCCGCCGACGCGCTAGGCCTTGATTACTGGCAGGCGCAGCGGCTCATCATCATGCCGCAGGCGCTCAAGATCTCGATCCCCGGCATCGTCAGCAGCTTCATCGGCCTGTTCAAGGATACCACACTGGTCGCTTTCGTCGGCCTGATGGACCCGCTCAAGGGCATCACCGCCGTCGTCCGCGCCGACATCAACTGGAAGGGCATCTACTGGGAGCCCTACATCTTTGCCGGCACCATCTTCTTCCTCATCTGCTTCGGCATGTCGCGCTACTCCATGTGGCTCGAACGCAAGCTGAAGACCGACCATCGTTAAGGAGCCCTCATCATGGCTGAACATGCAATCGACCGCTCGAAGATGAAGGTCTCGGACGAGGTCGCCATCCAGATCACCAACATGAACAAGTGGTATGGCCAGTTCCACGTGCTGCGCGACGTGAACATGACTGTCCACAAGGGCGAACGCATCGTGATCTGCGGGCCGTCGGGTTCCGGCAAATCGACGCTGATCCGCTGCATCAACCGGCTGGAGGAACATCAGGCCGGGCAGATCGTGGTGGATGGCACCGAACTGACCAACGACCTGAAGAACATTGACAAGGTGCGCTCCGAAGTCGGCATGGTGTTTCAACACTTCAACCTGTTCCCGCATCTGACGATTCTGGAAAACTGCACGCTGGCCCCGATCTGGGTGCGCAAGATCCCCAAGCGCGAGGCCGAAGAAACCGCGATGCACTTCCTGTCCAAGGTGAAAATCCCGGATCAGGCGCATAAATATCCGGGCCAGCTTTCCGGCGGGCAGCAACAGCGTGTGGCGATTGCCCGCTCGCTCTGCATGAAACCGCGCATCATGCTGTTCGATGAACCCACCTCCGCCCTCGACCCCGAGATGATCAAGGAGGTGCTGGACACCATGATTTCGCTGGCCGAGGAAGGCATGACCATGCTCTGCGTGACGCATGAGATGGGCTTTGCGCAGGCCGTGGCGAACCGCGTGGTGTTCATGGACAAGGGCCAGATCGTCGAACAGAATGAGCCGCGCGAGTTCTTCAACAACCCGCAATCGGATCGCACCAAACTGTTCCTCAGCCAGATCCTCGGGCACTGACGGCCCCACCAGGCCCCCGATTTTTCGCAGAAAAATCGAAAAAGGCGCCCCCTCGGGGCGCCTTTTGTCATCTGCGGGCCGCTGTCAGCCGACCAATTCGCGCGGGATGATGAAATCATCCACGCTGCCCATGCCCCAGCCGACCTCCGACCAGCTTTCGCAGGCGAAATCACAGACCAGCGTCGCCCCTGTGGGGTAGCGACCAAACTCGCCATTCACCGGTGCCCGCGCCACGATCCGCTGCGCGAAATCCGCAATGCCGGGGTTGTGCCCGATCATCATCACCACGGGTGCCGTGGCATGGCGCAGCACCGCCAGCATCACATCGGCCCCCGCATGGTAGAGCGTCGGTTTCAGATCCACCACCGGCGGTGCCGCCATCGCAGGTGCAATGCCCTCCCAGGTCTCGCGGGTGCGCAGCGCATCCGAACACAGCACCTGCCCCGGCAGATAGCTGCGCGAGGCCAGCCAGCCGCCCAGATCGGCAGCCGCCGCTTTGCCACGCGCATTCAGCGGGCGGTCATGGTCGCTCATCAGCGGGTCATCCCAGCTGGATTTCGCGTGTCGGGTCAGGATCAGCCGAAGGGTCATCTGTGAAACTGCCTCATATGATAGGCGGATTGAGCCTCCATCCTTGCATAGCTTTGTGACACCGGGCAAGCGCGACGCACGGCACAGCCCTGTGACACACAGCCCTCCCCTGCCCCGCTGTCCAGAAACGCATGACATTCCGGCACCTTATACCCCGCAGGGGTCAGCGCATCCGCCGGGCAAGCGCGGATGCAGGGCTGGGCGCAAGCCTCACAAGGCCGCTCGCCCGCCTCGGGCAGGTCCACCCGTTCTTTCAGCGCCAAGGCCCCCCGCGCCGAGAAGAAAAGCCCCTGCGTCTGATGCACCAGCAGATGCACGGGCGAGGCCCAGGCCCGCCCGCTGCGCAACGCCCATTGGTAAAACGGGTGGTAAGGCGGCCCGCCAAAGGGAAACAGCGCCTTGGCCCCCAGATCGCAGGCCAGCCGCCCGATCACCCGGCGCGACCAGCGGTCCATCGGGTCGGGCTGGCCGTCCTGCCATTCCGGCTGGGCGGTGAAATGGGGCCAAAAGCCCGGCTCAGCGGGGCCAAGGAGCAAAAGCGTCCGGGTGCCCTTGGGCAATGCGGGGTCACCCTCGGCATGAAACCCGCCAAGGATTTCAAGGTGATGCGCGGCCAGCGCCGCTTTCACCGCCGAATACGCGGCTTCACCCGCGGCTCGGTGGAGCGGATCTGGCTGCCTGCACCGTGATCGGTGAACAGCTCCAGCAGGCAGGCATTCGGCAGGCGCCCATCCAGAATCGTCACCGCCCGCACCCCCTGCTCCAAGGCCATCAGCGCGGTCTCGGTCTTGGGGATCATCCCGCCCGCAATCACGCCATCGGCAGTCATCTGGCGGATCTCCTCCGGCGTGATTTGCGTCATCACCACGCCTTCGGCATTCTTAACACCCGACACATCGGTCAGCAGCAGCAGCCGGTCGGCCTGCAAGGCCCCCGCAATCGCCCCCGCCGCCGTGTCGCCATTCACGTTGAAGGTCTCGTTATCGGCCATGCCGGTCGCCACCGGTGCCACGACCGGAATGATGCCCGCCGTGTAAAGATCGCGCAGCACCTGCACATTCATCTCCACCGGGCGGCCCACGAAGCCCAGCTCCGGGTCATCGGCCTCGCAGACCATCAGGTCATCATCCTTGCCGGAAATGCCCACGGCGCGCCCGCCCTGATCGTTGATCGCCTGCACGATGCGCTTGTTGACCAAACCCGACAGGATCATCTCCACCACTTCCACCGTGGCCTTGTCGGTCACCCGCTTGCCGCGCACGAATTCCGATTTGATGCCCAGCTTGGTCAGCATCTCGTTGATCATCGGCCCGCCGCCATGCACCACCACCGGGTTCACGCCCACCTGCCGCATCAGCACGATGTCGCGGGCAAATTCGGCCATGGCCTCATCATCGCCCATCGCATTGCCGCCGAATTTCACGACGACCACCGCGCCGGAATAGCGTTGCAGATAGGGCAGAGCCTCGGAGAGCGTTTTGGCGGTGGCGATGGAATCTTGCATGGTGCGCGTCTGCTGTTTCATGGGGGCCTCGCAGGAATGCCCAAGGGGATAGCCCCTTTGCCGCGCCCTGCCAAGGTTGCAATTCCCCCTGTCCGGCGTAGGGTGGCGGCAAAGCGCGGAGGCAGCGATGAGCGAACAGAAGGTCATGGTTCTGACGGGGGCAAGCCGCGGCATCGGTCATGCCACGGTCAAGCGGTTCAGCGCCGAGGGGTGGCGGGTGCTGACCTGCTCGCGTCAGCCCTTTGACCCGCGCTGCCCCTGGCCCGGCGGGGCCGAGAACCACATCCAGATTGATCTGGCCAGCCCCGACGCCACGATCAAGGCCATCGCCACGATCAAGGAAAAGATCGGCGGGCGGTTGGATGCGCTGGTGAACAATGCGGGCATTTCCCCGAAAGGTCCGGGCGGCAAGCGGCTGAACACGCTGGAAACCGACCTGCGCACCTGGGGGCAGGTGTTCCATGTGAACTTCTTCGCCTCCATCGTGCTGGCGCGCGGCTTGCAAGAGGAGCTTTCCGCCGCGCGCGGTTCGGTGGTGAATGTCACCTCCATCGCCGGCGCGCGCGTGCATCCCTTTGCCGGGGCCGCCTATGCCACCTCCAAAGCGGCGCTCGCCGCCCTCACCCGCGAAATGGCCCATGATTTCGGCCCCTTGGGCGTGCGGGTGAACGCCATCGCACCGGGCGAGATCGAAACCTCGATCCTCTCCCCCGGCACCGACAAGATCGTGGAGAAACTGCCGATGCAGCGCCTCGGCCAACCGCGCGAGGTGGCCGATGTGATCTGGTTCCTCTGCTCCGATCAGTCCAGCTACATCTCCGGTGCCGAGATCGAGGTGAACGGCGCCCAGCATGTGTGAGTGAGCGGAAATTCGGCAAAGGCGATGGCCTTTGCCGAATATCAGCCGCCCCGCCGCTTCGCCCGCAGCCCTGCAAAGAACTCCACCCGTTTCTTCAACTCGCGCTCAAACCCCCGTTCGGGCGGCGCATAGAAGATCGGGCGCTTCATGCCCTCGGGGAAGTAATCCTGCCCCGAAAACCCATCCTCGGCGTCATGGTCATAGGCATAGCCCGCCCCATAGCCGATCTCTTTCATCAGCTTGGTCGGCGCATTGCGGATATGCAGCGGCGGCGGCAGGCTGCCGGTGTCGCGCGCCGCCGCCCGCGCCGCCTTATAGGCCACATAGACCCCGTTCGATTTCGGCGCGAGTGCAAGGTAAACCACCGCATTGGCCAGCGCCAATTCGCCCTCGGGGCTGCCCAACCGCTCATAGGTCTGCCAACTGTCCACACAAACTGCCTGCGCCTGCGGATCGGCCAGACCAATATCCTCCACCGCCATGCGCACCAACCGCCGCGCGAGGAAGCGCGGGTCTTCCCCGCCCTCCAGCATGCGCGCAAACCAATACAGCGCCGCGTCCGGGTCTGACCCGCGCACCGATTTGTGCAGGGCCGAGATCAGGTTGTAATGTTCCTCGCCCGATTTGTCGTATTTGCTGGCCCGCCGCATCAAACGCTGGCCCAACTGCGCCTTGGTCAGCGCCTCGCCCTTATGCGCGGCCACCTGCTCGACCAGATTGAGCAGCGCCCGGCCATCGCCATCGGCCATTTCCAGCAGGCTTTCGCGGGCCTCGGCCTTCAGCGGCAAGGCCCGGCCCAGCTCCTTCTCGGCCCGCTGCGCCAGCCGCTCCAGATCGGCAAGGCTCAGCCGCTCCAGCACGATCACCTGCGCCCGGCTCAGC
>CALKAA010000080.1 GCA_937983495.1 uncultured Gemmobacter sp.
CCCGATCCGTCGCGAAGGGCGGCGAACAGCCTGTGAGATTGCGGCATTACATCCGCGGCAATCGGCGATAGCGGCCATTCACGACTCGCTGAGAGAGCGACGCACTGCGCAGGTATGAACAGAAGGCAGGAGCCTCAGCTGGCGTCCGCGGCCAGATCCATCAATGGCTGTAGCGTCGCCTGCACGCTTTCGAACTCATCCGCACGCAGCACCTGCAGCTTGTCGGTGAATTCGATGATAGCGGCATCCTCGAATGTCTGTCCATGCAGTGACACGGTTCCGAGGATGACCTGCGCGTCGTCCGGGACCGCCTTCACGATGAGGTCAATCATGGTGCCCACGTTTTTCGCGTCTTGGTCCTGCTGGTTGGGGCTGTCGATCACGACTGGCCCAAAGAACGAGGTCGAGAACTCGTTCATAGTATTTAGGATCGCGAGGCAGTAGGCGAGGATCGACCGCGGCAGGTCACTACCGGTCGCCGAAATTCGGGCCGGAAGCTTTGTGAATTCCTGAACGCTGTAGTTGGAAACATCCAGCCTATCGAGATAGGAGAGCATGAGCTGGGCATAGAACGCGACGATCTCTTCGCGACGCTTCCTGTCCTTCAGCGCACTCAGCTTCTCTTCGATGTCCTTTATTTCGCTCACGAGCTTCGAGATTTCATCCGTCAGACCATCGAATTGCTCCCGGAAAAGATCAGACGCGATGCGTCGGCCCTTGCTCTCGATGACGTCCGCCAAGGAGACTTCTTCGCGCCGGGCATCGAGCGCGGCTTGAATCTCCGCCATCGCCGCTTCCGCATCTCGCACTTCCGCATCTATGGAAGCGGCCGATTTCGCAAGTTGCTGTATCTTCGTCGAAGAGTCAGAAATGAAATCGAGGCACGCCTCGCGATCCTCCATGATACTGTATCGATTGGAAAAATCGTTCTGGTGGGACGTGCCACAGGTAGGACAGAGGATCTTCTCAGGAAGATCACGGGCGAAGTCGATGTCTTTCTCGATCTCCCGAAGCGCCGCGCGCACGATTGCGATCTGATTGTCGGTTATGACCCGCTGATCGAGGATTTCGGCAAGCTTTGCCGCACGGGTCCGGCGATCTTCCCGAAGCTGTTTCAGCCGGACCAGCAGCCGCTCAATTGCGGCTTCGTGACCTTCGGTGCTGAGCTCCAGCCCATCGAAGGTCACCGTCAGCCCGACCTTCTCCATTGCTTTCTGAACAACGTTTCGATCTGCCAGGAACTCACGTTGCTTGACCAGAATCTGACGCTTGTTCGCCTCCAAGACGTAAAACTCGTTCGGTAGAATGCCGGTGTGGAACTCGATGACCGGCTTCTTGTAGGCGCTGTATTGCGCGAGATTTGCGAAAGATTCGAGTGGCTTGGACCAGCCGTAATCCTGATCAATGTAGAAGGGTAAAAAAGCATAAGCGGGTGGCGGAATTTCGGGCTCCCCGGCACGGTTCGATAGAACCAGCTTGAAATCCAACAGCTCTGCCATGAAGGGTGCGAGTTCCTTTACCACGCTGTCGGCTCGAATGACGAGCTTGCCGTCATCTGTAAAGAACGAAAAGCTGTTCCGCTCTCTGAGAACGCGATATCGAACATCGTCCACAGTGAACGTAAGGAGCGACTTGATGTTCGCTTCCACCCAGTTGGGATGAATCTTCGCCGCCTCAGCCCCCAGCGTCCAATAGATGCTCTTGATGACCGACGACTTACCGACGTCATTCTCGCCGATGATCACCGTCATCTTCGGATGAAATGGAATTCGCCGTGCCCTCCGCTCCTTGAGAGACAGCAACTCCAAGCTTTCGAAGCGCAATTTTTTCATCGTTCTTTTTTCGCAGGTTTCTGATCAAGAGTTGAAAGAGCTGATCCTCGTTACGTCTCATCGCTGCAACTCATACAAGACCGCCGCCTTGACCAGAAAATCGCTCGCGCCAGGGTGCCAAGCCGCAACCAAGCTTTTCGCTTTAAGAAATACGATATCCAAGAGATGCATTTTATCGCCGGCCTCATCGACACCCGCATGCACGACATCATGGAGTTCCTGGACGAACGCCACTGTTGCGGCGTTCGTGCGGGATCGCACGAGCGTTTCGTATTCACGCCAGGCGCCCTGGATTCCGACCTTCTCCTTGAAAGGCACGGTCAGGTCATCTGCAGCCGACCTCCAGTCTGGGCGGTGCGAATGGTGATCCCGGGCTTGGGTTAGCCACTTGATCATATTCGTTCGCGCAACGAACTTCGAAGCCTTCAGCGCCTCGAAGTTTTCGAGATCGGCGAGCGCCTTGGAACGCTTGCGGCAGAAATCATTCAAAGCCAACGCGAAGGTCTTGGGCGGGATATCGGTGCCGAGTTCGGCCTCTAGAAATTCGGCGATGCGTCCAATCACCGTATTTTGGTAGTTCGTCAGATTTAGATCCGAGAAGACAAAGAAGAAGAGCACAGTATGAACACTGTCGTCATAACCATCTACCTCTTCAGAAATATTCTTCACGAATTTCTCGAGCTTGTCCTTCTCCGCTGACGAAAACCTTTCCTCACCATGGGCAACGATTACCTCCGGCAGTGGCTGATTGCTGACGAACACCAATCGTTCAACAGTGGCGCCGAAACGAACACAGTTGTCGAACATCTTTCCGGCGAACGAATTTTTCTTTATGCCTTTGCTGGAGGCGCGATGCGTGATCTTTGCAAAGGACCAATTGCCAGATTCTTTGGTCTTTACTTGGTAGAAGATCGCGGATGACGGCTCATCCGCATCGTCAAGCGCGACGATGTCGTCGTGGAATTCGAACGCGACCGCGTAATTCTCCCCCTTCTCGTGTAAATCCAAAAGCCGGGAAACGCCCCAAGCTGTCTGGTAGTCAAACCGATCCAATGCAGTTTGGCCGCCCTTCTCACGCTCAGGGACATGCGTTAGAAATTCTTTGACACCCACCATCAGTTCCCGTCTGCGGCGCGACTACATCATACCAGTCGCCGCCGCATTGGAGCGAAGACTTCAGAGAACATCAAGCCCACTTCCAGTTACAACCTCAAGATGAGAGGGCGGCTATTTGATGGGCGTGACGTTTCCGACACTCTGACGGACGGCACGCAGTTCACGGGCCTAACATGGAACACCTCCTAGTTCCTCAACTGGTGTTCTCCACATTTCTTCTGTCGCGGCCCTGTTACCGTCGCAAATGCCCTGACAGGAGGCAAAACTCCAATACTCCCTCTCCACTTGGCACCTCGAAACCCGTGGATCAGGACCAGCCCAACGGACACGGCAACGTGTCCTCCCGGAATCGATCAGCCGCCAAGTTCCGGAATGTCGCCCGCCGGCGCCGGATAGTTGCCCGCCCTGACCTTGGGCCAGACCTCCGGGCGCTTCGCCACCTCGGAGATCTGCCGGCCCGGAGCGACCTGATCGAATATCCGGTTCACCTCGACCGCCCAGTCGTAGAGCAGCGCCTGGAGGGAGGGGGACAGACGCTGGCGCTGCCAGATCTGTTCGAAGTCGATGCGGTCACCCAACTGCTCAGCCGCCACCGAGATCGTATAGGCAGCGATGTTGGCGTAACCCTGCCGGAACGTTGCCTTCGCCTCCTTGCCCTTGATCATGGTCTCGACTGTCTTGAAGGTGATGACCTTGGCGATCATGGCCCGATACCATTTCGCGTCCAGCGGATCGGGCACGATGGCAGGATCCTCGTCCAGCGCCTCCATGAACTTCATGAAGTTCTTCTCGCCGCCGAGGGCGACCTGTGCGGGCCTCGACCGCCAGGACTCGTGATATTTGGCGATGTCGTTCTTGGAGAGCTTACGTCTGGATGGAACGGCATCCACCAGCTTCTTGCGTTGCGCTGGCGTCGTGCCGTCACGCAACAGCATGACCTGGTAGGCGCCGGCTGCTCGCTCGTAGAACCAGCGGCCGACGCCATCCGGGCACCAGGTCTCGTTCGCCAGTTTTTCGAGCTGCCGGTGGAACGGGCGGTTGGCCGAAAGGTCGGACTCCTTCACCGCGTTCTGCTTGTTGGCAAATCGGGAGATCTTCCTGATCAGCTCTTCCCGGCCGTCGTCGTCATTCCCCTTCAGGATGATGATCTTCGCGGGCACCATGACGTTGCCGAGATCCAGCACCGCCTTCCGGGGTCCCGGCGACAACTTAATCGGCGGGGTTCTTGCCCATCTGCGCCTTGCGGACCGCTTGCCACTGCGGGTCAGCTGCCTATGCCGAGCGCATTGGGATGATCCGGCGCTCGATCAGCTGTGCCTCGAGCGCGAAGTCGATCTCGGCACCTTCGGTGACCTCGCGGCTGCAATGATCGTAGCTCGCACCGCAGTAACTTCCGGTCTGATCGCCGCAGGCAACGATCCCGCCCTGCATCTGGCGCCGCAGTTCATCACCATTCTCGATGCCCAGCAATGCCTGATGCTGGCAGGTGACGTGCAGGCAGGCCTGATCCGCTGGTGCGCGCCGGTCGACAGCGATGCCGAGGCGCGGCGCGTGCTGACCGACGCCTGCGGGCTTCGAGCCGAGGCCCGCGTGGCGAACGACATCGGCGATCCCGCGTCCGCCGCTGCGCTGCTCACCCGCGCCCGCTCGCTGGAAGGCCGACTGGTCGAGCCGTTCTGGCGCGACCTTGCAGCCGCTGCAGTCGATCACGCCCTTGTGGCCTGATCTTCGCCCCTTCCGGAAACTCGCCCCAGCCGTTCTGCGGGGCCATACAAGACAGAGACACGCTTATGCCCCAATTGATCGCAACGACCGTCTATCGGATCGATGAACTTCCCGAGGGCGCCAAGGACAGTGCCCGCGCCTGGTATCGCGAGGGCGGTTTCGACCATGACTGGTATGACGCCGTCTACGAGGATTTCCAGCGCATCGCGGAAATCCTCGGCATCCGCCTGAAGACCCGGACAACTCGCCTTATCGGTGGCCGGGGTAATCCCCCCATTCTTAACGGGGTGCATTTGTAGAACTTACGCGGCCATTTTCAGTTTCTGTGCGGGTGTGACGCCGCCGATGCCCATGTTCGGGCGGTCGTTGTTGTAAGTCCAGAGCCATTACATGGCGCGATCCTGGGCCTCCTCGATGGTTTCGATGATGTATTGGTCGAGCCACTCATGGCGGACCGTGCGGTTGTAGCGCTCGATATAGGCGTTCTGCTGGGGCTGGCCGGGTTGGATGTGCTGGATGGTGATGCCGTGTTTCTCGGCCCATATCAGCAGCTTGCCACTGATGTATTCTGGGCCGTTGTCTCCCCTTATGGTGCCTGGCTTGCCGCGCCATTCGATGATCCTGTTCAGGCTGCGGATAACTCGCTCTGCGGGCAGCGAGAAGTCGACCTCGATCCCCAGCCCTTCGCGATTGAAGTCGTCCAGCACGTTCAGCAGCTGGAATGCCCGACCGTCACCCAGCCGGTCGGCCATGAAATCCATGGACCAGGTGATGTTCGGGGCCTCAGGCACCGCCAGCGCATCCGGTTTGTCGCGCTTCAACCGCTTGCGGGGCTTGATCCGCAGGTTCAGTTCCAGGGCGCAATAGATGCGATAGACGCGTTTGTGGTTCCAGGGATAGCCCTTCACGTTGCGCAAGTGCAGGAAACACAGGCCAAACCCCCAGGTCTTGCGGGCATCGGTCAACCCGACCAGAAGGCCCGCGATCTCTTCGTTCTCGTCCTTCAGCTTCGGGCTGTAGCGATAGCAGGTCTCGCTCACCCCGAAAGCCCGGCAGGTCAACGCAATGCTGACCCCTCGTCGTGCCACCGCGTTCTCGGCCATCTCCCGGCGTTGAGATGGCCGCGTCACTTTTTTCCCAGGGCCTCCTTGAGCAGATCCGCCTGCATGCTGAGGTCCGCATACATCCGCTTCAGTCGACGGTTCTCGTCCTCGATGGCCTTCATCTGACTGATGAGCGATGCGTCCATGCCGCCATACTTCGCCCGCCACTTGTAGAACGACGCGCTGCTCATGCCATGTTCACGGCACAGCTCGGCCACCGGCATCCCGCCTTCGGCCTGGCGCAGGATCGCAAGTATCTGCGCCTCAGTGTATCGACTTGTCTTCATTCAGAATCTCCTCGTTTATCTTGGCGAGAAAATTCTACTTATGCAGCCCCTTACTTTCGGGGGGGATTACCCCAAAAGCGTTGGTCGCGGCGATCACCCGCAACTGGCCGGTGCGAAACGCCTCTTGCACATCGCGCTTGCGGTCAGGCGGCAACCCTGCGTGGAAGTAATCAGCTGCCAGCCCCTGCCCTTTCAGGAACTCCGCGACCTTTTCCGTCGCGCCGCGTGTTGCACAATAGACCACGGCGCCCGATGCACCTTCGGGCGGCAGGTTCGCCTCGATCGCGGACAGGATGTCGGTCAGCTTGGTCGCCTTCTGCGTCGGCAGCACCGCGAAGGACAGGTTGGTGCGCACCGCGCCCCCATCCAGCAGCATCAGGTCCACCCCAAGGCGGGTCTGGAAGTGGTCACGGATGTCGCGCACCACTTCCGGCTTCGCCGTGGCGGTTAGGCACAGGACGGGCTCTGTTGCACAAATCGCGTGAGGGATTCATCTCGTGAATCCAGCGTGGTAGCTGGGATGAATGAGCAGACCCACACCCAGCACCTACAAGACCCGGAACTGGCCGGCCTATAACGAAGCGCTCAAGCGCCGCGGCTCGCTGACGATCTGGTTCGATCCCGAGATGATCTGGGATGCCGCGCCGACAGCAGACCTACAGCGACACCGCCATACAGACCTGTCTGACGATGAAGGTGCTGTTCGGCATGGCGCTTCGACAGACAACTGGGTTTGTGGAGAGCCTGTTGCGGCTGATCGGCCTGGACTGGGCCGTGCCTGACTTCAGCACGCTGTCGCGACGGCAGAAGACCCTGAAGGTGAACATTCCCTACCGCGGGTCGGACGGCCCATTGCACCTCCTGATCGACAGCACCGGGATCAAGGTCGAGGGTGAAGGCGAGTGGAACGCCCGCAAGCATGGCGGTTCCAAGCGGCGCGTATGGCGCAAGATTCACATCGGGATCGACGAGAAATCCTTGGAAATCCGGGCGGCCGAGTTCACCACCAGCGATATAGGCGACGCCACCATGCTGCCCGAACTGCTCGACCAGATCCCGCCCGAACAGGAGATCGCCAGCGTCACCGCCGCCGGCGCCTTCGACACCCGCAAGTGCCACCACGCCATCGCCGCACGCGGCGCGGCGGCGATTATTCCGCCCCGGAAGAACGCGAAGCCATGGAAACCCAATACCGCCGGGGCGATTGCCCGCAACGAGATCCTGCGCATCTCGAAGCGCATCGGGCGGACCATCTGGCGACGATGGAGCGGCTATCACCGCAGAAGTCGGGCAGAGACCAAGATGCATTGCGTCAAGCTCCTGGGCCAGCGTCTCTCCGCGCGCGAGTTCGACCGTCAGGTCGCAGAGTTCCAAGTCCGTGTCGCCGTGCTGAACGGCTTCACCGCGCTCGGCACACCCATCACAGAGGTCGCAGGATAGGTCTGTCCGGGGAAAGGGGAGGTACGCCTCTCACCCGAATTGTGCAACAGAGCCCAGCCCGACGGCAGCACTTCTGCGGATATGATTTCAGGAAGATTGTCTGAAAAGGTATTTGCCGGTTCCCAAGGAAATGCGGGCCGACTATAGTTTGAGACAGATATTTGGGAATTTGCAAAATGAAGCCTGAACATATTGCAGTTGCCAGACAATCGTTGCTGCTGGCTTCGGCACCTGAATCTGTGGTGCAAACGGTTCTGGCATCCGCGCGCTTGCGCGAATTTGACCGTGGGGCCACGATTTTCATGCAGGGCGAGCGGGCCTCGGCTATCTATATCGTCGCCGAAGGCTGGGTGAAGCTGTACCGCATAGCGCCCAACGGGGCCGAGGCGGTGGTCGGCGTGTTCACCAAGGGCCGCAGTTTCGGCGAGGCGGTGGCGTTTCGCCATGACACCTATCCGGTTGCAGCCGAGGCGGTGACAGATTGCAGCGTGATCCGGATTGAGGCCGATGCCTTCCTGCGCCTGCTGCGCGACAATCCCGAAGTGGCGATCATGATGCTGTCGGCGACCTATGTGCATTTGCAATCCCTCGTCATGCAGGTCGAGGCGCTAAAGGCCCAGACCGGGGCGCAGCGCGTAGCCGAATTCCTCTTGGAGCTGGCCCCTTGTGACATTGGTGCCTGCGAAGTGGTTCTGCCCTATGACAAATTCCTGATTGCGGGGCGTCTGGGCATGAAGCCCGAAAGCCTAAGCCGCGCCTTTGTCAAACTGCGCGATCAGGGTGTGACCATCCGACAAAACAACGCGGCGATTGACGATGTGACCGCTTTGCGTGCCTTTGCCGAGGAAGACCCGGCGGCGACTTGGGCGCGCTGATGTTGGGCCGCGCTTTTGCCCTGATAGATGCCGCAAACCGTGCCGATCCTCAGATCGAAGATGGCCTGCCCGCCGCCCTGCTTTATGGCCAGCGGATGAGCGCCGAGACGGATCGCCTGTTCCCGCAGGCAAACGATATATTGCGCATCGCAGCGCGGGGCCAGCATGTCGAACGCTGGCTGCTGTCGCGCGTGGACTATGCGCAGGGCCGCGAAGGCTATCTGGAATGGCGGCGCGAACAGGCGCGTCGCCATGCCGTGCGCGTGGCGGGCATCATGGCCGAGGCGGGGTATGACAGGGCGGCACAAGACAGGGTTGGCGTGCTGTTGCGCAAGGAAGGCATCAAGCGCGACGCCGATGTGCAGGCGCTGGAGGATGTGATCTGTTTTGTCTTCCTGCGTTGGTATTTTCAGCCCTTTGCCGGGAAACACGCCCCCGATGCCCTATTGAAAATCGTGGAAAAGACCGCGCGCAAGATGTCGGATGCGGGGCGGGCAAGGGCGCTGGTCGAGTTTGATTTACCCGAACCCTTCGCCACCGCCTTTCGCACTTAGGGCGCTGGCGTGACGCCGATCACCGGCGCGTGCAACAGCCAAAGGCCAGCCCAGACCAACAGCCACAGCGCCGTGCGCCATACCGAGGGCAAAGCGCGTGGACGCCAGCGCCCGATAAACAGCGCCGCGAAAGGCAACAGGCCGGTATGTGCGGTCAGTCGGTGCCAGTCGCGCGGCCCTATCGCGCGGGCGCGGCGGCGTTCGACCAGCCCCATCCCAGCCAGCGAAAACAGCGCAAAACTGCCAAACAGCAGGGCATGCGCCAGATCGCCATTGGCCAAAAGATGCGCCCCTGACCACAGGGCCAGCCCCCACAGCAGAGGTTGCCGCGTCAGCCCGGCGATGCCGGGGCGGGCGGAGTCAAAGCCGATGGCCCGGCCTTCCAAGGCAAAGGGATTGGGCGCGGCAGTGCCAAAGACGATCAGCGCCAGCGCCAACGGCATAGCGATATTGACCGCCGAGCGGTGCCACAGCGCATGGTCCCACAGGGCGACATAGGGCGCTCGGCCAGCCGCGAAAATCACCCAAAACAACAGCGCGGTCGAGATCAGGCTGAACAGGACGGTATAACCGCGCGGCCCAAGGGCTGCGGTCAGCGGGGCCTTGATGCCCATCACCGCCGGGATGCGGTGTGAAACAAAGAACAGGCCCAGCGCCAGTGAAAACTCAACCCAAGCCATTGTTTATCCGGCCAATCCCAGCGCCAACATGGCCATCATCACCAGCCCGATCACAATGTCAAACCCGGTTAAGATGGGTGGGATGCGGCCGAGACCCAGATAGTGTTTCAAGATCAGATGCGATTTGAACCATGCCAACAGCAGGATCGCGGCAAGCGCCCCGTGCCCCGCACTGCCCTCGGCGGCAAGCGCGGTTGATCCCAAGGACAGGCCGATCAGCAGGCCCCATGTGCGGGTTAACTCCATCCTAATGCACCAGATAGATCACGGGGAACAGGATCACCCAGACCAGATCGACCATATGCCAGAACGCCACGGCGTTTTCGGTAGGCTCGGGGGTGGGGCGAAACGCCAACCCGGCCAGCAGCAAGACCCCGGCCAGCACATGCGCGGCGTGAAAGCCGGTCAGCAGGAAGTAGAAGGTGTAAAAGGCATGGGTTTCGGTGCTGATGCCAAGGCCCGACAAGCCTGCGAATTCGCTGCCTTTGATGCCCAGAAAAACCAGCCCCAAAGCCGCCGCCGCCATAAGGTTCAGGCGCGCGGCGGGTGGCTGGCACAGCTCAGCCGCCCTTGCCCCGCGTGCGGCCAGCCAGCCCGAGGTGATCAGGATCAGCGTGTTCACCCCAGCGCCCACGCGGTGCAGGTGGTCTTGGGCTTCGGCAAAGCCCGCAGGGTCGGTCAGCCGCACCGCGAGAAAGGCCAAAAGGCCCGCGCCAAAGACCAGAAGTTCCGACACGATCAACACCCAGATCATCAGATCGCCGGGCAGATCGTCCAACAGGCTGGCCCGGTCTGTCATGCGCCGACCAGATGGCGGTAAATCTCAGGCAAGGCTTGGGTCAGCTTTTCAGGGTTGGGGATCAACGCAAAGCCGCCCTGCCCAAAGATGCGCGGGAACCAGCTTTTGCCGTCGCGGTCCACGGTGATGCCAAAGACCGCATGACCCATGCGGCGGGCCTCTAGCACTGCCTTGTGGCTGTCCTCGATGCCGTGGCGGCCCTCGTAATGGTCCAGATCGTTGGGTTTGCCGTCAGTGATGACCAACAGCAGACGGCGCTTGCGGGCCTGTTGCGACAGTCCTGCGCTGGCGTGGCGGATGGCGGCGCCAAGGCGGGTGTAGTGACCCGGTTTCAGTGCGGCGATGCGGTGTTCGACCACATCCGACATCGGCTCGCCAAAGCGTTTGGCGCATTGGATGTAAACCCGGTCGCGTTTCAGGCTGGAAAAGGCGTCGATGGCAAAGTCATCGCCGCAAGCCGACAGGCCCCATGACAGCGCCGCCAGTGCCTCGCGTTCCACATCAATCACTGACCGCCCGCCGTGGCCGTGGCCGGGAATGGCGCTTTCGGTGCTACGCGACACATCCAGCAAGACCTGCACGGCCAAATCGCGTTTCTGGGGCCGGGTTTGCCGCCAGATGCGGTCATCGCCCTGCCCCGTTGCATAAAAATCGACCCGCGCGCGCACCGCCCGGTCCGTATCAAGTTCATCGCCGTCAGGGTGGCCAGTGGTCGAAATTCGGCTGGGACGCAGAGCCTCGAACTGACGTTTGACGGCGCGGATACGAGCGGCCGCGCGCGGGTCGTCCCGAAACGGGGGTGTGGCGGCAACCGGGGCAATGTCGGACGTCAGAACCCTGACGTGATGGGGAAGATAAGTGCCGGTTCGCACATCCCATTCGGGATAGGTGGAAATGCCCGAAAGCGCCTCGCGGTCCACGTCTTCGGGGGCCAGATCAAGGTGCAGTTTCAGGCGGGTGGCGGGGGCCTTGGAAATCTGGCCAAGGCCGATTTCGTCGGCGTCATCGGCGGCCTTTTGGGCGTCATCGTTTTCGTCATCCTCAACGCGGCGGTTGAGGTTGATAAATTCAGCCCAGGATAACAGCGCCTCAAACTTGTGCAGGATAAAGCTGTCGTTGCGTTCGGCCTGATCGGCGCGGCGGCGGCGGGCGCGGTGGGTTTTGTTGCCCTCGGCTTCCTCAGGCGTGCCCTCGGTTGCGCGGGTTTCAACAGCCGTGGTTTCCGAACGGTCGGTGGCGCGCAAGAACGGCCAAAGCGCCACGG
>CALKAA010000081.1 GCA_937983495.1 uncultured Gemmobacter sp.
GGGGCGCATTCATGGCGATCCGGCGGCGCTGGTGGGCGAGAATGAAAGCGGCGATGCGCAAAAGGCGCTGGATGTTGGCGCGCATCTGCACATGTTGGCGGCTTTGGCGGCGGCGGGTGTGCGGCAGGTGCTGTCGGAGGAGGCCGAGGCGATTGCCGTGCTGAACCCCGGCGGCGCATTCGATGTGGCGATTGACCCGATTGACGGCTCGGGCAGCATCGGGATCGGCGCGCCTTTGGGGCTGTTGTTCTCGGTGCTGCCTGCGGCACCGGAGGGGTTCTTGCGCAAGGGGCGCGCCATTGTGGCGGCGGGCTATGCCTCGTTCGGGCATAGCTGCGATTTTGGCTGGTCGCTGGGGCAGGGCGTGCATGTGGCGACCTATGACCGGGCCTTGGGCGATTTTCGCCTGACGCGGCAGGGGCTGCGCCTTCCGGCCATCGCCAGAACCATCGCCTATAACGCCTCGAACGAGCGGCATTGGCCGCCGGGCCTTCAGGCCTGGGCGCGTGAGATGCGCGAGAGCCGCGATGTGAACATGCGCTGGCTGGCGGCGGCGGTGGGCGAGTTGCACCGCATCCTGTTGCAGGGCGGCGCGTTTCTCTATCCGGCGGATCGGCGCAAGGGCTATCACCATGGGCGGCTGCGGCTGATCTATGAGGCCGCGCCGATTGCCTTTCTGATCGAACAGGCGGGCGGCAAGGCCAGTGACGGGCAGCGCCCGATCCTCGATCTGCTGCCGGAAAGCCTGCACCAACACACCCCCCTGATTTTCGGCGCGGCAGAGGAGGTTGACCGGATCACCCGCGCGCTGTCCCAACCCGAAGGATAAGACATGGCCCGTATCACGCTGCGGCAATTGCTGGATCACGCGGCAGAGCATGGCTATGCCGTGCCCGCCTTCAATATCTCGAACATGGAGCAGGGGCTTGCGGTGATGCAGGCGGCCCGCGCCAGCGATGCGCCGGTGATCTTGCAGGCCAGCCGGGGGGCGCGGGCCTATGCGGGCGACCGGGTGCTGGCGCGGCTGATCGACGGGCTGTGCGAGACCTTCCCCGAGATCCCGGTCTGCATGCATCTGGACCATGGCAATACGCTGGCGACCTGTGCCACTGCCATTCAGAACGGCTTTACCAGCGTGATGATGGACGGCTCGCTGCGCGAGGATGGCACGACGCCCGCCGATTACGCCTATAACCGCGATGTGACGCGGGCGGTGGTGCAGATGGCCCATGCCTGCGGCGTGTCGGTGGAGGGCGAGCTGGGCGTGCTGGGCAGCCTTGAGACCGGGATGGGCGATCAGGAGGATGGGCACGGTGCCACGGAAAAGCTGTCGGAAGATCAGTTGCTGACTGACCCGGCCGAGGCCGAGCGTTTTGTGGCTGAGACCGGGGTGGATGCCCTGGCGATTGCCATCGGCACCAGCCATGGCGCCTACAAGTTCACCCGCAAGCCGGATGGGGCCATTCTGGCGATGCATGTGATCGAGGAGATCCACCGCCGCTTGCCGAACACCCATCTGGTGATGCATGGCTCCAGTTCTGTGCCCGAGGATTTGCAGGCGATCATCAACAGTTTTGGCGGGGATATTCGCCCGACCTGGGGGGTGCCGGTGGAGGAAATTCAGCGCGGTATCCGTTCGGGCGTGCGCAAGGTGAATATCGACACCGACAACCGGCTGGCGATGACGGCGGCCATTCGGCAGACGCTGACCGAGGACCGGGGCGAGTTTGACCCGCGCAAATACTTGAAACCGGCGATGGCGATGATGGCCGAGGTTTGCAAGGCCCGGTTCGAGGCTTTTGGCACGGCAGGCCATGCCAGCCGCCTGCGCCCGCTGCCGCTGGAGGCGATGGCGCGGCGGTATTGAGGCGGCCTCAGGCGGTGACGACCATGGGCATGGTCTGCGGCTGCGCGGCACTGGCGGGCATGGTGAACAGCAGGATCGCCGGATTGGCGATGCCCTGCTGCCGCACCTCTGCTGCGAGGCGGTGCAGCGGCGCCTCCAGCACGCGTTCCTG
>CALKAA010000082.1 GCA_937983495.1 uncultured Gemmobacter sp.
CACCGAGATCTACACTCTTCCCCTACACGACGCTCTTCCGATCTACCCGACATGCAGCAGACTGCGGCCCCCGCGGCTTCGGCCACTGGGGCCGCCAATGCCGCAGCGGTGCTGACCGCTCTGCCGCGTCTGATGCTGGGGAATTAACCCAAGTCATTGGAATGAAACGGGTTCCGGGTCCCTCTGCCAAGGCGCGGAGTGTGCCCGGAATTTTTTCGCGCCGGGGCGCAATACCCCCTTTTCTTCGCCTATGGCCTAAGATAGACAGCCCCATACCAAGCCAAGACATGCGGATGTGGCGGAATTGGTAGACGCGCAGCGTTGAGGTCGCTGTGGGGTAACACCCGTGAAGGTTCGAGTCCTTTCATCCGCACCACCCTTCCAGGGTCGCGAAAACGCCGGGCGAGCAGCCCGGCGTTTTGCATTTCTGCCCTCGCATGGCGCTTGGCCTGTATGAAAAGCGACCTCTTTGGAAATGCATCCGACACGGTTTTTTGCGCCGCTTCCCCTCCTAAAGTCGTAGAGAATGTGCATTTGTCCTTTTTTTGAGCCATCTATCGGGCGATTTGCCTGCTGCAATGGCGAAATTTCAGGTAAATTCCTGCCAGTCTCCCCGGAATCGGCATAAAGTCAGATCGCATCCCTCAAGGTGACGCGAAGGTCATGCGGCGAATCTGCTCCCCATGTCGCGCAGGCGTCCTTCCGTGTCGTTTTAGGCTTGGTTTTGGTCGCAGATTCGACCCGAAAAACAAAAGGACAAATGGCCGTTGCAATGCCTCAGGCCATCCGCTTTAGTCGGATCAAGAACAGTGCAGGATCACCTGCCGTAACACGGGGAGACCGGGGTGACGACAGTAACCCGCAACGACGATTTCGTCGTCTTTGACCATGTGCAGAAAAGCTATGATGGCGTCTCGCTGGTCGTGAAGGACCTGAACCTGAACATCGGCAAGGGTGAGTTTCTGACCATGCTCGGGCCGTCAGGTTCGGGCAAGACCACCTGCCTGATGATGCTGGCCGGGTTTGAGACCGCCACCCATGGCGAAATTCGCCTGGATGGCCGCAATATCAACCTGGTGCCGCCCCACAAGCGCGGCATCGGCATGGTGTTTCAGAACTACGCCCTGTTCCCGCATATGACGGTGGGCGAGAACCTGTCCTTCCCGCTGGAAGTGCGCGGCATGGGCAAGGATGAGCGCGAGACCAAGGTCAAGCGCGCCCTTGACATGGTCCAGATGGGCAGCTTCATCAACCGCCGCCCAGCCCAGCTTTCGGGCGGCCAGCAACAGCGCATCGCCTTGGCCCGCGCGCTTGTGTTTGATCCGGCACTGGTCTTGATGGACGAACCGCTGGGCGCGCTCGACAAACAGTTGCGCGAGCATATGCAGTTTGAAATCAAGCACCTGCACGAAAGCCTTGGCATCACCGTGGTCTATGTGACCCATGATCAGGGCGAGGCGCTGACCATGTCGGACCGCGTGGCCGTGTTCAATGATGGCAAGATCCAGCAGCTTGCGCCCCCCGCCGATCTTTATGAACGCCCCGATAACAGTTTTGTCGCGCAGTTCATCGGCGAGAACAACAAGCTGAGCGGCACCATCGAAGAACTTCAGGGCGACAAGGCGCTGGTGCGTCTGACGACGGGCGAACTGATCGACGCGACCCCGGTGAACGTGACCCAGAAGGGCCAGCAGACCCTCGTCTCGATCCGCCCCGAGCGGGTGGAATTCAAGCCCGAGATGATGCCCCCCGGCGCCCATATGATCGACGCCACTGTGCTCGAGATCATTTACATGGGTGACATCCTGCGCGCCCGTCTGCGCGTGGCCGGTCAGGATGATTTCGTGATGAAGATGCGTAACACGCTGGGCCAGACCAAGCTGGAGCCCGGCCAGCAGATCAAGGTCGGCTGGCATCCGGCCGATGCCCGCGCCCTTGATCCGATGTAAGCCATGATCCCGGCGGGGCCCCGCCGGACCATGCGGACCCCGGACAACCGGGGCCGCCAATAACCACCAACCTGGGAGACATGAATGAAAAAGCTTCTCGCTCTGACCACCGCTCTGACAGCGATGTCGTCGGTTCCGGCGCTGGCCGATGTGACTGTGATGTCCTGGGGTGGCGCCTATGCCACCAGCCAGATCGAAGCCTATATCAAGCCCTACACCGCCGAAACCGGCGTGAAGGTCACCATGGTGGATGCTGACAACCCGGCGACCCCGGTGAAGGCCATGGTCGAAGCCAAGAACGTGACCGTCGATGTGGCCGATGTTGAATATGCCGACGCGATCCGTCTGTGTGACGAGGGCATGCTGGAAGAGATCGACCCGGCAATCCTGCCCGCTGCCCCCGATGGCACCCCCGCCACCGAAGACTTCCTGCCGGGCGCGCTGACCGATTGCGCTGTGGCGACCATCGTGTTCTCGACCGTCTTTGCCTATGACACCTCGAAGTTCCCCGAAGGCCCGAAAACCATGGCGGATTTCTTCGATCTGGAGAAATTCCCGGGCAAGCGCGCGATGCGCAAAGGGGCCAAGGCCAACCTTGAAATGGCCCTGATGGCCGATGGCGTGCCGGCGGCTGAAGTCTATGCGACCCTGGAAACGCCGGAAGGCGTGGACCGCGCCTTCGCGATGCTGGACAAGATCAAGAAGGACACGATCTGGTGGGAAGCCGGTGCGCAGCCGCCGCAACTGCTGGCAGATGGCGAAGTGGCGATGACCACGGCCTATAACGGCCGCATCTTCTCGGCGGCGGTCACCGATGGCAAGCCCTTCCAGGTGGTCTGGGATGGCCAGGTCTATGAATACGACCTGTTCGTGATCCCGAAAGGTGCGCCGAACCTGGAAGAAGCCAAGAAGTTCCTGGCTTTCGCAACCGACACGCAGCGTCTGGCCGATCAGGCCAAGTGGATCAGCTATGGTCCGGCCCGCAAATCCTCGGGCGCGCTTGTGGGCAAGTTCATGGACGGCAAGACCGACATGGCCCCGCATATGCCCACCTCGGCCGAGAACCTGACCAATGCGCTGCCCTCGTCCTACGAGTTCTGGGTTGACCGCGACTCCGAGCTGAACGAGCGCTTCAACGCCTGGCTGGCTGCCAACTGAGGCTGCCGCGGAGGGGGTGG
>CALKAA010000083.1 GCA_937983495.1 uncultured Gemmobacter sp.
ACCACCGAGATCTACACTCTTTCCCTACACGACGCTCTTCCGATCTTGTTTGCGCGCCAATGCGAGACCCTTGGGGACGTTCTGATCATCCAGATATCCAAAGGTCAGATTGGCCTTCACGAACCGCTCGTTCACCCGCACCAGCTCCAGCCGCTCGGCCTCGGGAACTTCGGGCACCGGGGCCACGGTGACAGTGACGATGAAGTTCAGCTTGTGCAGCACCCGGTTGTGCTTGAGGTTGTGCAGCAGGGCAGGGGGCGCGGTATCCGGCTCGGCGGTCAGGAACACGGCAGTTCCGGGCACCTCCACCGGATGCGATTTCTCCAGCATGCGGATCAGGCTGTCGAAATCAATCGAGCTGTCGCGCGATTTGCGCTTCACATGGGCCGAGCCGCGCACCCATGTCCACATCACGGTGCACAGAAGGCCGGCAAACAGGATCGGGATATATCCCCCATCCAGCACTTTGGTCATGTTGGCCGCCAGGAACAGCCCCTCCAGCACCAGAAGTGGCACCATCACGGCTAGGGTCAGCGCCAGCGGCCATTTCCACGCCCGGTTCAGCAGGAAGACGGCGAGGATCGAGGTGATGACCATATCCCCCGTCACCGCGATGCCATAGGCCGAAGCGAGGTTCGACGACGAGCCAAAGGCCAGCACAAGCGCCACCACGCCCATGGCAAGGATCGTGTTGATCTTGGGCATGTAGATCTGGCCATATTGGGTTTCAGAAGTGTGGCGGATCTCCATCCGCGGCAACAGTCCCATCTGCACCGCCTGTTTGGCAACCGAAAACGCCCCCGAGATCACGGCTTGGCTCGCAATGACAGTGGCCGCTGTGGCCAGCAGCACCAGCCAGGGCAGCGCCCAGGCCGGGGCCATCAGAAAAAACGGATTATGCGCCGTTTCCGGATGCGCCAGCACCATGGCCCCTTGGCCCAGATAGGATAGGGTGAGCGCCGGGAATACCAGCATCCCCCAGGCCAGCCGGATCGGGCGACGGCCGAAATGGCCCATGTCGGTGTAAAGCGCCTCGCCTCCGGTCACCGCCAGGAAGACCGATCCCAGCACGATGAACGAGGCCAGCCCGTTATGGACCAGAAAACCAAGCGCGTGCATCGGATTCAGCGCGGCAAAAATGCTCGGGTCGTCGAAGATATGGATGATGCCCATCACGGCCATGACGACGAACCACACCACCATGATCGGGCCAAACATGACCGAAACCGCTTCGGTGCCGCGCGATTGCACCGCAAACAGCGCCACGATGATGCCCAGGGTCATGGGCACGACATAGGGCGCTAGGCCCGGTGCCACCAATGCGCTGCCCTCAACCGCAGAGAGCACCGACATGGCCGGAGTGATGATGGCATCGCCGAAGAACAGCGAAATCCCAACAGCGCCAAGCGCAATCAGGGCGGTCGGGCGCCGATTCAGGGCGCGCTGCACCAGCGCAATCAGCGACAGCGTGCCGCCCTCGCCATTGTTGTCGGCGCGCATGATGAGGGTGACGTATTTCAGCGTCACAATCAGCATCAGCGTCCAGACCAGCAGCGAGATCACCCCCAGCACATCCTCGCGCACGAGGCCGTCGCGACTGGCGGCATGGAGAGATTCCCGCATGGCGTAAAGCGGGCTGGTTCCGATGTCGCCGTAGACGACACCAATGGCCCCAAGCGTCAGCTTGGCAAGAGATCCGTGACTGCTGGGAGAATGCGCGCCAGTGGCTGCTTGCGACACGATGCGACTCGCTGTGGTTTCGCCAGACCCATCACATAGACCGGCCTCACAGTCTTGTCATCATGTTGCGGCGCAGCGTGAGGATGCGGTCGACGCCGCATTGCAGCGTGGATCGCAGGCCGCAGGCTTGCCTGACGCAGCCAGGACAAACGTCGTGAATGCGTCAGGTGAAGGCGCAGTTAAGGGGCGCACGGGCGGGTCAGATCAGCCCGGCTTGACATCCAATTCGGCTGGCTGCGCGGCAGAGGGGGGGCCAGGCGGCGGCCCATAGGGCGGCATCTGCGAAGCCTCCAGCGAAAGATCGCCCTTTTCTGGCAGAAGGACAATGCGGTCGATCAGGGCTTTGGCCTCGTCCAGAACCTGAGTCGTTTCCTCATAGGCCCTGACAGCCTTGATCTTCAATTCCTCACCCCGGAGGCCTTCGCCGCGGATGCCAGAGACTTCGGCCGTGTCCTCCGTATCGCTGGCGTTGCGCTGTGCTGCGGCCTGAACCGCAGCCTGAGCGACAGCCAGCCGCACGACCTCTGTCGCGGCCTGCTGCGCCAGCAGTTGCGGTGCAGGGTTGCGCGGTTCTTGCTCCATCTCGCGCGCGGCGCGCGCCTGAACCGCCTGCGACCTGCTTTCGGCTGGTGCGGCCTGACCTTGCGCGCTGGTTTCAGCCCCCTGCGGTGCAATCGCCGCCGAGGAGGGCATATGACTTGGGTTTGACGCCGAAAGCGCCCCGATTGTTGACATCTCCATCTCTCACACCCCCGAACAGGATGCCCCCACAACACGATCCTACCAGATGAGCCCGGTCATGTGGCCTAAAACCGGGTTAATGGATTTGAGAAATGCAAAGCATTCTAAGCATTTGGCACCCCAAGTATTGGCCTGCCCCGTGCCATACGGACCAAGGCGGCCCTGGATTACCCGCGCGGGCTCAGGCTGCCCGTGTAAAGAGCGGTCAGAAAACGCTCCGCTTCGGCAAAAGGGTCGTGCCCCGGCCCCAGCACAGCGCGCACCTGCACGTCGAAATCGGCATAATGCTGCGTTGTGGCCCAGATCGAGAAGATCAGGTGATGGGGATCAACCGGCGCGATCCGGCCGGCCTTGACCCAGGCCCCGATCACAGCGGCTTTCTCATCGACCAGCGGTTTCAGCTCGTCTTGCAAGGCGCGTTCCACTCGCGGTGCCCCTTGCAGCATCTCATTGGCAAACAACCGGCTTTCGCGGGGGAAATCCCGGCTCAGCTCCAGCTTGCGCCGCATATAGCCCAGAATTTCCGCCAGCGGATCGCCGGCTGCATCCAGTGCCCGCAGCGGGTCCAGCCAGACTTGCAGCAGGCCTTTGATCAGTTCGGCATGGATCGCTTCTTTCGAGGGGAAGTAATACAGCAGGTTGGGTTTTGATAATCCCGCCCGCTCGGCGATCTGATCCAGCGTGGCTCCGCGAAAGCCAGCCTGCGAGAACACCTCCAGCGCCGCCTCCAGAATCGCTTCGGAGTTCTTTTGCTGGATGCGGGTTTTCGGGCGGCGGTCAGGCATCGGGGCCCTCGTCGTGGATTTGATCAAAATGTCGCTTTCAGACTGCCGGGAAGGCGGAACCCGATTGAGCGAAGCGGCCATATCCGTCAATATGCAATCGCACGGATGCGGGCTGTTCTGCGCTGCTTGACGCAACGCGGCCCGCATGACAGCCTGAATTTTGACTCAATGGTCAATGAATCAAGCCGCCCCGCAAGAGCGGCCACAACCGGGAGCGCCCAATGGCCCTAGACCGCAAGCCCACACCGAACGACCTCAACGCGTTCTGGATGCCCTTCACCGCGAACCGTCAGTTCAAGAAGAACCCGCGCATGTTCGTGGCCGCGAAGGACATGCATTATACCACCGCCGATGGCCGTCAGGTGCTGGATGGCACGGCGGGTCTGTGGTGCTGCAATGCGGGCCATTGCCGCCCCAAGATCACCGAGGCGATCCAGAAACAGGCGGCAGAACTGGATTATGCGCCCGCTTTCCAGATGGGGCATCCGATTGCCTTTGAACTGGCCAATCGCATCATCGACATCGCCCCCAAAGGGATCGAGCATGTATTCTACACCAATTCCGGGTCGGAATCGGTGGAAACCGCGCTGAAAATGGCCATTGGCTATCACCGGGCGCGGGGTGAGGGGGCACGCACCCGGCTGATCGGGCGCGAGCGTGGCTATCATGGCGTGAACTTTGGCGGCATCTCGGTTGGCGGTATTGTGAACAACCGGAAGATGTTCGGCACGCTGCTGGGCGGCGTCGATCACCTGCCGCATACCCATCTGCCGCAGCTCAATGCCTTCACCAAGGGCCAGCCCGAACATGGTGCCAATCTGGCCGATGATCTGGAACGCATCGTCGCGCTGCATGGGGCCGAGACCATCGCAGCGGTGATCGTGGAGCCGATGGCGGGCTCGACCGGCGTGCTGATGCCGCCGAAGGGCTATCTGGAAAAGCTGCGCGCCATCACCAAAAAGCATGGCATCCTGCTGATTTTCGATGAGGTCATCACCGGCTTCGGGCGCTTGGGCTCGGCCTTTGCGGCCCAGCATTTCGACGTGCTGCCCGATATGATGACCACCGCCAAAGGCCTGACCAACGGCGTGATCCCGATGGGTGCGGTGCTGACCACGGCCGAGGTGCATGACGCCTTCATGTCTGGCCCCGATCATCTGATCGAGCTGTTCCATGGCTATACCTATTCCGGCAACCCGATCGCCTCGGCTGCGGGGATCGCCACGCTGGACACCTACAAGGAAGAAGGCCTGTTCGAACGCGCGGCAGAGCTGGAGGGCTATTGGGCCGATGCGATCCACAGTCTCAAGGGCCTGCCGCATGTCATCGACATCCGCAATATGGGCCTGATCGGTGCGGTGGAATTGCAGCCGATGGAAGGGCAGCCCACCAAGCGCGCCTTCGAGGCGTTCCTGCGCGCCTATGACAAGGGTATCCTGATCCGCACCACGGGCGACATCATCGCCATGTCGCCACCGCTGATCATCTCCAAGGCCGAGATCGACACGCTGATCGGCACGCTGGCCGATGTACTGAAAACGCTTCCGTGAGGAAGCCGGGCGCGCCTTGCGGTCATGGCAAGGCGCGCCTATTTTTCGCCGCAAGTATCAGGAGTTGATCATGCGGTTTGTGGTTTTGGCGGCGGTGATGATGTGGGCCGGGCCCGTATCTGCGCAGGAACTGGCGCAATGCGCCACCTCGATGCGGGGCGAGGCGGTTCGCTTTGCCTATGACGCCGACAATGCCGCGCTGAAAGACAGCCTGACCCTGCGCCAAAAGATTGCCGGGGGCGAGGCTTGCCCCGGCCTTGTGGTGCTGCGCGCCTTTACGCCCGAGCTGACCGATGCCGACCGCGCGCCCTTCTGCCTGCAATGGGATCGCAAGGCCGAAACATGGCTGGGCTATGATCTTGGCCCGCGCGATGGCTCTTTCGTGTGCAAGACGGCCAAGAAACAATTCTGCCAGCGAGTGAATGCCTCGAAACAGGTGGCAGGCCGGTGGGCAGGGGTCGCGGCCAATCTGGCGCGGGACGCGGGCACCGAAACCCTGCTGCATGGCGCGGGCATCGTATCGGTCAAAGGTCCGGCGGCGGTGATCGGCGAGCAATTGGTGGGGCTGGGTGCCACCACCGTGCAGGGCGTGGGGGCCGGTGCCGCCATTGGCGCGGTGGCGGTGACCGCCGTGGCCGTCGGCGGCGCGGTCTATGTCTGCTCGGACGAGGGGGCGAAGGCGACGGCGCTGGAACTGGCCCCCAGCCCCAAATTGCGCCCCGGCGAGGTGGCCCCCGGTGCCAACCTGCCCGAGGGCGAGGCGCGCATCACGGTGACGCCCGTGCCGGGGCCAATTGAGTGATTTCAGTCTGCCGAATCTCTCAGGCCAAGGTTTTTCAGGCGGATTTTCATTGCAGCAGGTGAGACTTGGTAGC
>CALKAA010000084.1 GCA_937983495.1 uncultured Gemmobacter sp.
TGCACGGCTCGCCCCCTCAAGATATGATCAAATTCCGGCCGGTTTGGCCGAAGGGAGAAAAAGGATGACCCCGGTTCAGCCCCCCGCCTGCATGCATCTGGCCTGCACGCGCCCCGCCTGCTGGCCCCGCAAGCCCGAATTCGGCGGCGGCTCTGCCCTCATGCGCGCCTGAACCCTTTCCCCTTTTTCCAGACCAGAGGCCCCCATGCCCGCCAATCTCACCTTCGACACCCTGAAAGCCGCCGTCGCCAGCGGTGAAATCGACACCGTCGCCGTCTGCCTTGTCGATATGCAAGGCCGCCTGATGGGCAAGCGCTTCGTCGCGCAGCATTTCATCGACGGTGCCCATGATGAAACCCATTGCTGCAACTACCTGCTCGCCACCGATATGGAGATGTATACCGTCCCCGGTTACAAAAGCACCTCCTGGGCGGCGGGTTACGGCGATTACGTCATGAAGCCCGACCTCTCGACCCTGCGCCGCCTGCCCTGGGCCCCCGGCACCGCCATGGTGTTCTGCGATGTGCTGGATCACCACACCCACCAACCCGTGCCGCATTCCCCCCGCGCCATCCTGAAACGTCAGGTGGAACGCGCCAAGGCCATGGGCTTTGACGCCATGATGGCCACCGAGCTGGAATTCTTCCTGTTCGACGAGAGCTTCGCCGACTTGTTCGACCGCGGCCATCCCCTGCCCGCCACAATGTCGATTACTCGATCTGGGGCACCTCCGCCGATGAACCGATCATGCGCGACATCCGCAACCACCTCTGGGCGGCGGGTATCCCGATCGAATGTTCCAAGGGCGAGGCCGATGCGGGGCAAGAGGAAGTGAACGCCAAATATTCCGACGCGCTCGACACCTCCGATATGCACAGCCTCATCAAACTGGCCTGCAAACAGATCGCGCACAAGCACGGCGCCTCGGTCACCTTCATGGCCAAATACGACCACCGCAAGGCCGGTTCCAGCAGCCATATCCACCAGTCGCTGTGGAAGGACGGCCAACCCGCCTTCCTCGACCCCGCCGACCCGCAGGGCATGAGTGCGCTGATGAAACACTATATGGCCGGGCAACTCGCCCATGCCGAGGAGATCACCTATTTCCTCGCGCCTTACGTCAACAGCTACAAACGCTTCGTCACCGGCATGTTCGCCCCCACCAAGGCCGTCTGGTCCTGCGACAACCGCACCGCCGGCTTCCGCGTCTGCGGCGAGGGCAGCAAGGCCATCCGCGTCGAATGCCGCATCGGCGGGGCTGACCTGAACCCCTACCTCGCCTGCGCCGCCCTTCTCGCCGCAGGTCTCGCCGGGATCGAGGGCAAACTGCCGCTGGAGCCCGAGATGAAGGGCGACATGTATGCCGCCGCGGGCGCGCGCGAAATCCCCAAGACCTTGGGCGCGGCCGCCGCCGCCCTCAACCGCTCTGCCATGCTGCGCGCGGCCTTTGGCGATGCGGTGGTGGATCACTACGTTCACGCCGCCGAATGGGAGATCGCCGAGCAAAACCGCGTCGTCACCGATTGGGAACGCCAGCGCGGCTTTGATCGCGCTTGACCATGAACCGGGCCAAACCCGGCTTTTGGCCCGAACTGTACAGCCGCTTACCCTTTCGCCCGAAATCAGGCCAAAAGCGTATAGCCCGTTACACCGCAAAACCCCTCGGGTGCCTGCTCCACAGGCCCCAATCCGGCTAAAGGTGACCGCACCGCACGCCGCCCGATCGAAAAGGAAAGACCTTATGAAACCCATTCAACTGATCTCGCCGGTGGACGGCTCGGTCTGGCTGGAACGCAGCCCCGTCAGCCGCGAGCTCAGTTGAATGGGGTTCAAAAGGTCTTTCAGAT
>CALKAA010000085.1 GCA_937983495.1 uncultured Gemmobacter sp.
CCAGCACCGGCATGCCGGCGATGGGGCTGTTGGGGTCTTCCTGCGCGGCCGGGTTGACGATGTCATTCGAGCCGATGACGATGGCGACATCCGTTTCCGGGAAGTCCTCGTTGATCTCGTCCATCTCCAGCACGATGTCATAGGGCACTTTCGCCTCGGCCAGCAGCACGTTCATGTGCCCCGGCAGACGCCCCGCGACGGGGTGAATGGCGAAGCGCACATTCTTGCCCTTGGCACGCAGCTTGCGAGTCAGTTCGCTGACCGATTGCTGCGCTTGTGCCACCGCCATGCCATAGCCCGGAATGATGATGACGCTATCGGCATCGTTCAGCGCCGCCGCCACGCCTTCGGCATCAATGGCGATCTGCTCGCCGGTCACTTCCATCGCGGGACCGCTGGTGCCACCAAAGCCGCCCAGGATCACCGACACGAAGCTGCGGTTCATCGCCTTGCACATGATATAGCTGAGGATCGCGCCCGAGCTGCCCACCAGCGCGCCGGTCACGATCAGCAGGTCATTGCCGAGGCTGAAACCGATGGCCGAGGCTGCCCAGCCGGAATAGCTGTTGAGCATCGACACCACCACCGGCATATCGGCGCCGCCGATGCCCATGATCAGGTGATAGCCGATGAACAGCGCAAAAACCGTCATCAGCAGCAGCGCCCACATGCCCGCGCCGTTCATATACAGCACCAGCAGCAGCAGCGAGGCCGCCGCCGCCACCGCGTTCAGCGCGTGCCCGCCCGGCAGTTTCTTGGCCTTGCCATCCACCTTGCCCGCCAGCTTGCCGAAGGCAATGACCGAACCGGTGAAGGTCACCGCGCCGATGAAGACGCCGAGGAAGGTTTCCACCTTCAGGATCGCCACTTCGGTCAGGGTCTTGTGGGCGACGATGGCGGCAAAGCCGGTCAGTGTCGCGTAATCGGGCGGCAAATTGCCGGTGGCGTCATGCACTTCGATGATGGGCCAGACCTGGCCCAGCACGATATGGGTATTGATCCCGATGAACACGGCAGCCAGGCCCACAAAGCTGTGCAGCGCCGCTACCAGTTGCGGCATCGAGGTCATCTCGACCGTCTTGGCCAGATACCAGCCCAGAACCGAACCCACCACGATGGCAATGCCGATCAGCGGATAATACCCCACGCCATCGGCCAGCACGGTGGCAAACACGGCCATGGCCATGCCAGCAATACCATACCAGACGGCGCGTTTCGCGCTTTCCTGCCCCGACAAGCCGCCAAGGCAGAGGATGAACAGAACGGCTGCGGCAATGTAAGCCGCGGAAATCAGTGCGTAATCCATGTGACCCGCCCTCCCCTTACGACTTCTGGAACATGGCGAGCATGCGCCGTGTCACGAGGAAGCCGCCGACGATATTGATGGTGGCGATCAGGATGGACAGGGTGGACAGCGCCACAATCACGAAGCCACCAAAGCCCGTGCCGCCCGCACCGATCTGCAAGAGCGAACCCAGGATGATGATCCCCGAGACTGCGTTGGTCACGGCCATCAGCGGCGTGTGCAGCGAATGCGACACGTTCCAGATCACCTGGAAGCCCACGAAACAAGCCAGCACAAACACCACGAAATGCGCCATGAAGGACGCAGGGGCGACCGCCCCCACCAGCAGAAGCAGCGCCGTGCCAATGGCCAGCAACCCGACCTGATTGATGGTTTGTTTGCGGAAGGCGGCAACCTCTTGCGCGCGCCGTTCCTCGGGGGTCAGTTCGCGGGCCTTTTCCTTCGGCTTTTGTGCGGCAATCGCCTGCACCTTGGGCGGCGGCGGCGGATAGGTGATCGTGCCATCCTTGGTCACCGTAGCCCCGCGGATCACGTCATCTTCCATGTTGTGATCAATGACGCCATCTTTCTTCGGCGTCAGATCGGTCAGCATATGACGAATATTGGTGGCATAAAGCGTCGAGGCCTGTGCCGCCATCCGGCTGGGGAAATCGGTATAGCCAACAATGGTCACACCATTTTCCGTGACGATCTTCTGATCGGGCACCGTCAGGTCGCAGTTGCCGCCACGTTCAGCGGCCAGATCGACAATCACCGAGCCGGGCTTCATCATCTGCACCATATCCTCGGTCCACAGCTTCGGCGCGGGCCGGCCGGGGATCAGGGCGGTGGTGATGACGATATCCATCTCGGGCGCCAGCTCGCGGAACTTCTTGAGCTGCGCTTCGCGGAATTCCGGGCTGGAGGGGGCTGCATAACCGCCCGTCGCCGCGCCATCGGTCTGGCTTTCGGCGAAGTCGAGATAGACGAATTCGGCGCCCATGCTCTCGATCTGTTCGGCCACTTCGGGCCGCACGTCAAAGGCCAGCGTGATCGCGCCAAGGCTGGTCGAGGTGCCGATAGCAGCCAGACCCGCCACGCCCGCGCCCACGATCAGAACCTTGGCCGGGGGCACCTTGCCCGCAGCCGTGACCTGGCCGGTGAAGAAGCGGCCAAAGTTGTTGCCCGCCTCGATCACCGCACGATAGCCCGCGATATTCGCCATGGACGACAGCGCATCCATCTTTTGCGCCCGGCTGATTCGCGGCACCATATCCATGGCGACAACGGTGGCACCACGCTCTTTGGCCCGCTCCAGCAGTTCGGGATTCTGGGCGGGCCAGAAGAAGCTGATGAGGGTCTGGCCCTGCCGAAGCTGCGCCACTTCCGACGCCTCCGGCCCGCGCACCTTCACCACCACATCCGCTGCGGCAAAGACGGCTGCCGCATCCGGCAGCACCTCAACGCCCGCCTGCTGATAGGCCGCGTCCGAGAACCCGGCCTTCGCGCCAGCGCCGCTTTCCACGACACAAGTGTGCCCAAGCTTCCCAAGCTGCACAGCCGAATCCGGCGTCAAAGCGACGCGGTTCTCACCCTCGAATATCTCTCTCGGTGCCCCGATTTTCACGGTGTCCCTCCCGTTCTGAGGCGCCTTGCGGCGCAGCCTTCCCCGACTCGTTCCCGAGCGCGCAAGATTATTTACTTGTCGCGCAAGAAAATTACAAAACCTTGTTTTCACAAGATGCGAAATTGCCGTCACGTTTTGCTGCATCGCAGAGACAGGTTGCCCCGATTCTGTCCGAGCCGGCAGCCCAAAGCCCTTTGCGCCCCCGCTTGCCCGACAAAACCGGCCAATTCCGCTTCGCTTGCGTCAAAAACGCTTCCACAGTCTCGATCCGGCAGGCATCTTCGCCGGGATTTGCAACTTTGCAATGCCCGATCCCCGTTTTTCTGCCCCTGCGTCACATTCGATTTCGCCCTTGGCATCCTGCGCGGGGCCTGTTCCAATATGCCCGGTCAGGGCAGCCCCCTGCCGGAGGAGACAAGAATGACCACCGATTTCACCGCCACCCGCGCCCTGTTCGATCTGCCCGAAGGGGTGATCTATCTGGATGGCAACTCGCTTGGGCCGCTGCCCCGCGCCGCCGCCGCCCGCGTGGCCCGCACTGTGACCGAAGAATGGGGTCAGATGCTGATCACCGGCTGGAACAAGGCCGGCTGGATGGAACTGCCCAGCCGACTGGGCAATCGTGTTGGACGGCTGATCGGGGCCGAGCCCGGCGCGGTGGTGCTGGGGGATACGCTCTCGATCAAGGTCTATCAGGCGCTGGCCTCAGCCTTCGAGATGAACCCCACGCGCAAGGTGGTTCTGTCTGACACCGGAAATTTCCCCTCCGACCTCTATATCGCGCAAGGCCTGTGCCGCACACTGGGACCAGACTATGAGCTGAAAACCGTCGCCCCAGAGGACGTTCTGTCAGCGCTGGATGAAAGCGTGGCGGTGATGATGATCACCGAAGTCGATTATCGCACCGGGCGGCGGCACGACATGGCAACGCTGACGGCGCG
>CALKAA010000086.1 GCA_937983495.1 uncultured Gemmobacter sp.
CCTGCACCGCCCACAAAATCCAGCCGCGCCCCGCCTGCCGTATCGGTGAAGTTCACGCCATGCGCCGCGATGTAATCCGACAGGCCCAGCAAGCCCACGACCACCGACTCGCCCGCCTCGTAATCCTCGATCACGCAATCGGCACCGCGCCCGGCTTTCAGCCCGAAGAACTCGAAACTGTCCACGCCTGCGCCGCCCGCCAGCGTGGTATCGCCACCGCTGCCCAGCCGCGCTTGCAGGAAATCATTGCCGGCACCGCCAAACAGGGCCGAGCTGCGGTCGCCGCTATAGAGCATGTCGGCCCCCTCATTGCCGAACAGCGTATCCTGCCCGCCATGGCCATACAGCGTGTCATTCCCCTCGTCGCCAATCAGCAGGTCATTGCCGTTATTGCCGCCCAGACTGTCATTTCCACGCCCGCCCAGCAGCGTGTCATGGCCAAGCCCCCCGACCAGCAGATCATGGCCATCGGCCCCATCCAGCACATCATCGCCCAGACCGCCGAAAATCCGGTTGCGCGCGCCGTCGCCAATGATCGTGTCATGGCCCGTCAGGCCGAAGAACTGGAACAGCGCCTCGCTGTCCGGCCCGTCCAGGATCAGCCCGTCCCCAGTGAGCAGCGAGAAAAACAGTTGCGTGCCGTTGATGGTGATATAGCTGCCCGCATTCACCACCGAGGCCGCCGAGGCCCCATCCACGGTGAAAGTATCCACACCCAACTGGAAATCCGCGAGGACGGTTTCCGAATAGCTGGGCGCGCTGGCAAACTGGATCTCGAACGTATCCGCCCCATCGCCGCCGAACAGCCATTTCAGCCCGCCCACATTCTGCCGGGCCGCCAGAATGTCATTGCCCGCACCGCCCACCAGCGTCGCCTCGCCAGTGCCGCTTTGCAGCAGGTCATCCCCCGCACCGCCGAACATCAGGTCGCGCCCGTCGCCACCATAAAGGCTGTCGCGACCGTCGCCACCCAGCATGGTGTCATTGCCATTGCCGCCCGCGATCAGGTCATTGCCCGCGCCGCCATCGAGGTAATCGCCCCCCGCCGCGCCCGAGATGAAATCATGGCCATCGCCACCATAGATGAGATCGGCCCCGGAGCCGCCGATCAGGTTGTCGGCCAGGGCGGTGCCCAGCAAGGTCTGGGCAAAAAGGCCGCTCGGGGCCGGAATGGCAGGGGGAAGCAATGGCATGGGCGGAAACTCCGGGATGAATGACACGAGATCTGCCCGAATGCCGAAGGTTCTTTGCCTATGGTCACCGCCAAAAGGTTAACGCCTCATTCTCACGATTCGCTAGGCGACATTACAAGAGTGTGGCGAAATAGTGTTTTCTCCATGCAGAAACAGAGGCGCGGTTGCCTTGCTGGGGGCCGCCATGGCAAGCTGTTGAATATATGGAATTCCATACCTTCCCGGCCCCCAGCCGGGCCTCAGATCGACAGAAAGCAGCCACAAAGGTCAAACATAAACGAAAGTTTGCGCCACAGAAGCGAAAATAAACCTTGGGGGGCTATCCCTGTTAACCTTTCTGCGGCATGAAACATGTGGCTATTCTGGCCAGTCTGACCTACCAGCCTCTCATTCGCGGTTTGCCGCATTTCCACTGGTTGCCTTGCGATTTTAACGGAGCATGACGATGCCTGACGTTCCCGGCGGTATCACATCCACATACACCCTGCCGACCAACGGCATCTTGAACGATCCCAATATCACGGTTCTGGAGACCGATGACGATGTGGATTATTTCCGCATCACCCTCACGGCAGGGCTGACCTATGACTTCATGCTGAACGCGCTCGCCACCGGCGGGGCCGACATGCAGTTCCAGCTCATGAATGCGCTGAATGCGGGCGTCAGTGGCAACTATAACGACGGTAGCCGCTTCGGCTATACCGCCACGGAAACCGGCACCTATTACATCGCCGTCCGTGACACCTATACTTATGACAATGCGGGCGAAGGCGGCTATGCCATCACCGTGACTGGCAATGACGACGTGGCCAGCACCATGGCCACCACCACGACCTCGATCACCACCTCGGGCAGCAGCACCTGGACCTTGGGTCAGGCCACTGACGAGGATTGGTTCCGCGTGACCTTGCGCGCGGATTACAGCCACGAGTTTCGCCTGGCCGCCGGCACGGCGGGCGGAGCCGACATGCAGATCGAGGTGTACGACTCGCTGGGCAACCGCCTGACCTATGACTTTGACGGCGGCAGCGTCAGCCTGTCCCCCAGCGAGGGTGGCACCTATTACATCCGCGTTTTGGACAACTACGATTACGACCAGAGCGCAGAGGGCAGCTACACCATCACCGCCAGCCTGAATGACGATGTGATGGACAGCGATGCGACCACCGCAGCGATCACCAGCAGCGGCGATCTGACCCGCACGCTGGGGCAGTCGAATGATGAGGACTGGTTCCGCGTCACCATGCGCGCAGGCTATGCCTATGATTTCAGCCTGACCGCCGCCAATGCGGGTGGGGCCGATATGCGGATCGAAATTTACGATTCTCTGGGCAACCGGCTGACCACTGACACCGATGGCGGCACTGTGGGCATCACCCCGGCTGCGGGCGGCACCTATTTCATCCGGGTGCTGGACGACTACAGTTACGATGACACCGCCGAAGGCACCTATACCATCACCTCGCGTCTGAATGACACCATTCTGGGCAGCGCGGCGACCACCAATATCATTACGGGCTCTGGCACCATCGCCTCCGACCTCGCGCAATCGAACGATTCCGACTGGTTCAAGGTCACGCTGGTGGCGGGCCGCAGCTATGGCTTTGCCTTGGCGGGCGATGGCAGCGCACTCAGCCTCGACGATGGCACGGTGGAAATCCGCGATGCCAATGGCGCGCTGATTGACACCGACTATACCGGTGGCACAGCGACGGTGACCCCGACGACCGGCGGCACCTATTACATCGTGGTCAAGGACGGGGACATCTATGATGACCGCGGCGAAGGCAATTACCGCCTGACAGCCCAGATGAGCGATACGATCGTGAACAACACCACGACCACCGCGACCCTGGCGCTGAACGGCACCACCGCCTCGTCAATTGACGCCCCCTATGATACCGATTGGTTCAGGGTCTCGCTGCAACAGGGCCTGAGCTACGGCTTCACCATCGTCGGCACCGGCACCACGCGGCTGCCCGATCCCGACATCTATCTGCGCGACACCAATGGTGCCGATATTCTGGTCCGGGGCGATAACAGCTCGACCACCTCCTCCGCGATCACCTGGACCGCCGACGAATCCGGCACCTATTTCATCCAGGCTGGCAGCAGCAACGACCCCGATACCGGCAGCTATCAGATCGTTTCGGTCGCCACCGACCGGGTGCGCAATGATACGGCCACCACCGCCAGGGTGCTGGACGGCGAGCGTGTCGCGGGCAAGATCGACGTGACAGGCGATGCCGACTGGTATGGCGTGCGGCTGGTGGCGGGGCGTGAATATACCTTCACGCTGGCAGGCAATGGCGCGGCCCCGCGTCTGGGTGACCGCATGCTGGGGGTCTATGATGACAATGGCACCCGTATCGGCACCAGCTACAGCACCGGCAGCCAGTCTTCTGTGATCACCTTCGAGGCCACCGAAACCGGCACCTATTATCTGGGCGCGCACGGGATTGGCAGCGGCACGGGCAATTTCACCCTGACCATGATCTCTGACACGCTGCGCTTCACCGGCAATGGCAGCGCCAATGATCTGACCGGCAACCGCAAGGCCAATGTGATGCTGGGCAATGGCGGCAATGACACGATCAGCGGTCAGGCGGGCAATGACCTGCTCAAGGGCGGTGCCGGCAATGACCTGCTCAGAGGCGATGCGGGCAAGGACAGGCTGTTTGGCGATGCCGGAGCCGATACGCTGATCGGCGGTGCCGGCGATGACCTGCTGACCGGCGGCGGTGGGGCCGATCGCTTTGTCTTTGCCCGCAATGGCGATGCCGATGTGATCCGCGACTTCACCAACAATGTGGATACGATCAGCCTGCTGGGCCTGGGTGTGAAAACCGTGGCGCAGGCCATGGCGCGGGCCCGGCAAGTTGGCGATGACGTGGTGTTCGACTTTGGCCGCGGCGATACGCTGCGGGTGGAAGATACGACACTGGCCGCGCTGCGCGATGACCTGGCCTTTGTCTGAGCCTCGGTTTCAAGCGGATATCGTCCAATAAAAAAGGGGCCCTGCGGGGCCCCTTTTCTTGCCCGAACAGGGTCAGTTCATGCCAAGCGCCTGCTTGTACAGCTCAAGGATCGCTTCTTCCTCGGCAATGTCATCGGCCTTGCGCTTGCGCAGCGCGATGATCTTTTTCAACACCTTGGTATCGTACCCCCGGCCCTTGGCCTCGGCCATCACCTCTTTTTGCTGTTCGGTGATGTCTTTCTTCTCGGCTTCCAACTGTTCATACCGCTCGATGAACTGGCGCAGCTCGTCGGCGGTGACGTTATAGGGATCGTCGCTCATCTGTCTTTTGCCTCTCAGATCGGCCGGTCGGATCGGCCCTTGCCTCTGCCCCTTCCCTGCCCTGCCACGCGCAAGGGGTCAAGGGCACGCGCGGCCCCGGCTCACAGGGTTTCGGTCATCTCGGCAATCTCCAGCCGGGGCGCGCGCGGGCGCACCTTGCTGGCATCGCCATAGCCAAGATTGAGCAGCAGAAGCGGCACCCAAGGGCGATCTTGCGCAAACTCGACCGCCAGCGCGCCGCTGTCAAACCCGCCCATCGGCCCGCAATCCAGCCCAAGCGCCCGCGCCGCCAGAATGACATAGCCCGCCTGCAAAGCGCCGTTCAGCCGCGCCGCCGCCAGCGCCGCCTCGGGCTTGCCGGCATAGGTGCCCAGCGGGTCTGCCATATGCGGCGCGAGCCTGGGCAGGTTTTGCCAGAAGTCCGCATCGGCCCACAGAATGCCCGTCACCGGCGCGGCAAGGGTCTTGGCGCGATTGCCCTCTGACAGGCACGGGGCGAGCCGGGCCTTCGCTGCCTCTGACACGACCCAAGTGATCCGCAGCGGCTGGCCATTCATCGCCGTGGGGGCCATGCGCGCCAAGGCCACCACCTCGGCCAACAGCGCGGCCTCCACCGGGCGATCCTGCCAGCCATTATGGGTATGGGCCGCGCGGAAGATCAGATCCAGCCCCGCCTCGGGCAAGGCCGCCATGGCCGCCCGCGCCGCCGCGATCTCTGCCATCACCCTCTGATCCGCCATCCTGTCCTCCCCACCCTTTTGCTGACTTGCCAGCGCGCCCATGCTCGGCTAGGCCAATACAGTCGCGCAATCCGCGACAAAGGCAACATGAATTTCCGCCAGCCACAAGGTGCCCTCGCGCCATGCTGGACGGAGACAGAGGCAGAGGACGGCAGGATGGACTGGCTTGTGGCACTCGGCGCGACAATTTCGCTGATCGGCATTGCAGGGCTGATCTGGTGCGTGCTGCTGGCGCTGAATGCCCGCAAATCGTCGCCCAGCGAGGACATCATGCGCGCGCGCCTGCAAAAGGTCGTGCTGCTGAACATGGGGGCGCTTGGCGTCTCGGCACTGGGGCTGATGATCGTGGTCACCGGCATCCTGCTGGGCTGAGCCTTCATCCCAGGCTGGAGAACCGCGCGCCTTTGGCCGCCAGATCGGCGAGAACCGGGGCCATGCCCCAGATTTCGGGCGCTTCTTCGGCCCACTGCTCCAGATCGCGGCGCAGGATCATGACGCCACGCCGATCGGCCCAGAACATCGGCCCGCCCTCCCAGCGAGGAAAGGCCTGCGCGGCCACCATGGCGAAGATCCCCTTGATCCCGTTGTCACGCGCGCCCTCCATCACCGTCAGCCCGGGGGCG
>CALKAA010000087.1 GCA_937983495.1 uncultured Gemmobacter sp.
CTCATATCAGCCCCCGTTGCAGCCAGCTTTGCACGCAGGATTGCGCCAGAACCGGAATATATTTCGCCCCGCGCCCGGAAAAGCCGGTGAACAGCCCCACCTGCCCCGGCCCCGGATCGCGCAGCAGCGGCAGGTAATCGGCGGTGTAACCGTCATGGCCCAGATGGGCATTGACCGGCTGATAGCCATGATCGCCCAGCAGAACCCGCGCATTGGCGATGTTTTCCACCATGGCACCGGGGGCGTCGATCTCCAGCGCGGCGGGGCTGGGGCCGATGGCGGGCCTGGCCCCGCCGACATAGAAATGCCCCGGCTGGCCCGGCCGCAGATAGCTTTGCGACACTTCGTCGATCAGGCAGATGCCCGGCTGCGCGCCACCCGGCGCGGCAAAGCAGGACAGCACGATGGAGCGGGTTTCCAGCGGCAAGTCCTCCTCCAGCAGGCGCGCGGCGGCGCCGGTCGCCATGACCACCTGCCGCGCCTCGACCACGCCAAAGCCGGTTTCCACCCGGAAGTGATCGGCCATCTGGCGGATGCGGCGAATCGGGATGCCCTCGATCACCGCCGCGCCCTGCCCCACCGCCACATCGGCCAAGGCGCGGGCGGCGGCGCGCGGGTCGACATGGCCCGCCTCGGGTTCCCACAGTGCCACGCGGTCATCGGCGGCAAAGCCGTCATGCAGCACCGGGCAGCGCTCGGCGATTTCGGCGGCGCGGGCCAGACGCATGCCGTGGCTGTTGCCACCGGGGCCGGACAGAAAGGCCTCGGCCCGGCTGATGTTTTCCGGCGCGAGGAAATAGGCCATGCCGACCGGCGTATAGACGCCGGGCCGCCCTTCCGAGAAGCTCTGCCAGAAGCGCAGCCCCTCCAGCGACCATGCGGCCAGTTGCGGCACCGGGTCATAGACCCGCACGATGCCGCGCGAATGGGCGGTGGCCCCGCCGCCACCGATCACATTTCCTTCCAGCAGCAAGGCCTGCCGCCCGGCCTCGGCCAGCGACCACAGAAGGGCCGCCCCGGACAAGCCGCCGCCGATGATGACGATGTCTTCCATGACGCCCCCTCCTGCGACGGCTCAGGCCGCGACAGGGGCGCGTTGCCCCTCGGCGGCGAGATAGGAGGCCACGTCCTGCCCGCTCCACCAGATCGTGTAGAAGTGGAATGGTTCGGCGGTGTCATTGCGCACGAAGTGATCGACGCCGCGCGGGATCATCACGATATCGCCCTGTTTCACCCGGTGGCTGGTGCCATCCAGCAGCACCTCGGCCTCGCCCGCGATGGCGATGAACATTTCATCCTCGTCGGAGGGCGAGTTCACATGGGCGAGCGTGTCGGTGCCGGGGCGCACGATGCAATAGCCGCCGCCAAAGGGCGGGGTGATGCCCGGCCAGGGGAAGGTGCGGATGCCGTCCAGCCCGTATTCGTAGTGCAGGTCTTCGGAGGCGAATTTGCGGATCAGGTTCATGATGTCAGGCCTTTTCAAAACGGTCAGCAAGGGCGGTGAGGTCGGCAAGGCTGCGCGGCGGCTCCACATCGGCCAGCGCGGTTTCCAGATCGGCGCCGTGATGCTCGGCCAGCGCCATGATCAGATCGACCACGGTCATGCTGTCGATGCCCGCAGCGGCCAGATCGGTCTCGGGCTGCAACAGGCCCGGCACCGCCAGTTCGGGTTTGCGCGCGATGATCTCGCGGCAGAGCAGGTCAAAGCTCATGGTTGATCCTTTCTTCAGCGGTAAAAGTGCCCTCGGGCGTCAGGGTGAAGCGGGTCTGGGCCGGATCGGTCGCCACCGCCGCGCGCAGGGCGGCCAGCAGCAGTTTTTCATCGGTCTTGCCGGAAGCGGAGAGGGTGACCTCGCTGCCATGGGCCCAGACGGTCGGGCGCATATAGGCGGGCAGTTGCACCGCCAGATAGCTGCGCAGGCGCTCCACCACCGCAGACTGATCGGAAAAGGCGATCAGGGCAATCTCGCGGCTGCCGCCCCGCTCCACCAGCCCGACGGCGGCGCGATCCACCCCCGGCAGGGCCATGGCGCGCTGGCGCAGCTCGCCCAGATGAATGCGCTTGCCGTTCAGCTTCACCTCGTCATCGCGGCGGCCCAGATATTGGATGGTGCCATCCGCCAAGCGGCGGCAGATGTCGCCCGAGCGGTAGTAGCGCAGGCCGCCGCGTTCAAAGATCACCCCGGCGGTCAGGTCGGGGCGATCCAGATAGCCGCGCATCACCAGCGGGCCGCCAAGGCACAGCTCGCCTTCGTCGGCCTCCTCGCCCGCCTCATTGAGCAAAAGGGCCGAGACCTCCTCCAGCGGCAAGCCGATGGGGAAAGAGCCGTGGCGGGCGTGGTCGGCCTCGCGGATATGGTGGCAGAGGCAAACGATGGTCACCTCGGTCGGGCCATAGGCGTTGATCACCCGCGCCCCCGGCACGGCCTCGACCCAATGGTTGATGATCTTGGGGTCACAGACCTCGGCCCCGGTCATAACCATTTCCAGATCGGGAAAGGCCGAGGCGCCGATGGCGGCCAGCGGGGTGGAGATCAGCGTGAGGATGGTGGAGACCGCGATCATGTGGCTGATCTGCTGGCTGGCCATCACCTTGCGGATCAAGGCCCCGATGTAAAGCCCGCGATACTGGTAGCTGAAGGCCCCCAGCGACAGCGGCAGCAGCGTATCCTCGATCGACACATCGAAATGGAAGGGCGCGAAGGACAGCACGCGCGAGGATTCGGTGAAGCGCAGCACCCGGTTATGGACGCGGAAGTAAACCAGCAGGCTGCCCACCGTCACCTCCACCCCTTTCGGCTCGCCAGTGGAGCCGGAGGTGAAGATGATATAGGCCAGATCCTCGGGGGCACGCGCGGGCAGCGGCCAGCGTGCCGCCTCGCGCGGGTCTTGCACCAGCGCCTCCAGATCGCGCGGGCCGATCACCGGGGTCTGGCCAAGCGCATAGTCACGCTCCAGCGCCACCACGGCGGCGGGGGCGAGGCGGGTCCCCAGACTGTCCAGCC
>CALKAA010000088.1 GCA_937983495.1 uncultured Gemmobacter sp.
GGATAGCGCCACCGAGGCTGCGGGCGTGGCCGATTTCTGCGCCGCCTTGGGGATTCCGCATACGATTTTGCGCTGGTCAGACGGCCCCAAGCCGCAGGGCAATCTGATGGATCAAGCCCGCCGCGCGCGGGCCGCCCTCATGGCCGAATGGGCGGTGTCGTGCGGAATTTCCCATATTTTTCTTGGGCATACGGCGGATGACGTGGCCGAGACCTTCCTGATGAACCTGGCCCGTTCCGCCGGGTTGGAGGGGCTTTCCGGCCTTCGTCCGCGCTGGTCCGAGGGCGGGGTGACTTGGGCGCGCCCGCTTCTCTCTGCCTCCCGCGAAGCCTTGCGCGACTACTTGCGCGGGCAGGGGGTGGCTTGGGTCGATGACCCCACCAATGACAACCCCCGCTTTGCGCGCGCCCGCGCCCGTCAGGCCCTCAAGGCTTTGAAACCTTTAGGAATTTCACCCGAGGCTCTGGCAGAAAGCGCCCGCCACCTCGCTACGGCCCGCGCCGCCTTGCAGGGCGAGCTGGCGGATCGTATCGCCTCTCAAGTTATTGAAAACGCAGGAAGTTTGACCTTCACCCCTGCCGAATTCCCGCCCGAGATGCTGCGGCTTTTGCTGGGGCAAGCGATTCTCTGGATGACGGGTGCGTCGCATCTCCCCCGTGCGGATAAGATTTCTCAAGCAATTTCAAATCTTTATGAGGGTCAAAGCTGCACGCTCGCTGGGCTGCGCCTGCGTTGCGATGGTGCTTCTGTCACCCTCACCCGCGAACCCCGCGCCACCATGGGCCCCGTTCCCTTCGGTCAAATCTGGGATCACCGCTGGCACATCACCGGTCCGGCGGCCCCGGACATGACCATTGCGGCCCTCGGTGCCCAAGGTCTCGCGCAATGCCCGGGCTGGCGTCAGTTTGGCGCGCGGCACACGCTTTTGGTGTCGCCCGCAATCTGGAAGGAAAATCAATTGGTTGCAGCGCCCCTCGCGCGATCCGAGGCCGAATGGGCGGCCTCAGTGCAACCTTCCTTCGGAATGTTCGTCTTGCGGCATTGAACCCCCCCGCGAGATGTCTATTTTAGACGCAAAGACGCGCGCCCTCCCGGCGCGCCCTGCCGAGTTTCAAGGAGACCCTCGTGGGCAACGCAAGAAACATTGCATTCTGGGTGGTGCTGCTGCTCCTCATCCTGACCCTGTTCAAGATGTTCGATGGCAGCGGCAGCTCCGCCGCCACCAGCCCGGTATCCTATTCCGATTTCCTCAAACGCGTGAATGACGGCCAGGTGCAAAGCGTCACGCTGGATGGGGAGCGGGTGGTCATCAAGGGGGCCGATGGCAAGATCTATGCCACGATCAAGCCCGAGGGCGAAGATATAGCGGGTCTCCTCGTCTCCAAGGGCGTAGAAGTGCGGGCCGAGCCGCAGGAGCAATCGGGCCTCTTGAACGCCCTTCTGTTCTGGATGCCGACCATCGTGCTGATCGGCTTCTGGATTTTCTTCATGAACCGCATGCAGGGCGGCGGCAAAGGCGGCGCGATGGGCTTTGGCAAATCGCGCGCCAAACTGCTGACCGAAAAGCAGGGCCGCGTCACCTTTGACGATGTGGCAGGTATCGACGAGGCCAAGGAAGAGCTTGAAGAGATTGTGGAATTCCTGCGCAACCCGCAGAAATTCTCGCGCTTGGGCGGTAAAATTCCGAAAGGCGCGCTGCTCGTCGGCCCGCCCGGCACTGGTAAAACCCTGCTGGCGCGCGCCATCGCGGGTGAGGCGGGTGTGCCTTTCTTCACCATCTCGGGCTCCGACTTTGTGGAAATGTTCGTGGGCGTCGGCGCATCCCGTGTGCGCGACATGTTCGAACAGGCTAAGAAAAACGCGCCTTGCATTGTTTTCATTGACGAAATCGACGCTGTGGGCCGTGCGCGCGGCGTGGGCATCGGCGGTGGCAATGACGAGCGCGAACAGACCCTCAACCAGCTTCTCGTCGAGATGGACGGGTTCGAGGCCAATGACGGCGTGATCATCGTCGCCGCCACCAACCGCAAAGACGTGCTGGACCCGGCGCTGCTACGCCCCGGCCGTTTTGACCGCCAGATCCATGTCTCCAACCCCGACATCAAGGGCCGCGAGAAAATCCTGCACGTTCATGCCAAGAAAATCGTTCTGGGCCCGGATGTTGACCTGCGCACTATTGCACGCGGCAGCCCCGGCTTCTCTGGTGCCGACCTCATGAACCTCTGCAACGAGGCCGCACTGATGGCCGCCCGCGTAGGCCGCCGCTTTGTCACCATGGATGATTTTGAAAACGCCAAGGACAAGGTGATGATGGGCGCGCAGCGCCGCAGCATGGTGCTGACGCAAGAGCAAAAGGAAATGACCGCCTATCATGAGGCGGGCCACGCCATCGTCGGCATGGCGCTGCCGAAATGCGATCCCGTCTACAAGGCGACCATCATTCCGCGGGGCGGTGCCCTTGGCATGGTGATGAGCCTGCCGGAAATGGACCGTCTGAACTGGCACAAAGATCAATGCAAACAACGCATTGCAATGGGCATGGCGGGCAAGGCCGCCGAAATCATCAAATGGGGTGAGGAGGCGGTTTCGAACGGGCCTTCGGGCGATATCCAGCAGGTCTCGGGTCTCGCACGCGCCATGGTGATGCGGTGGGGCATGTCCGACAAGGTCGGCAATATCGACTATGCCGAAGCGCATGAAGGCTATCAGGGCAACACCGCCGGCTTCTCGGTTTCTGCCGAGACCAAGGCGATGATCGAGACTGAGGTGAAGCACCTGATCGACGAAGGCTATGAGACCGCGCGCCGGATCCTGATCGAGAAGAATGAGGAATTCGAGCGCCTGGCCAAAGGCTTGCTGGAATATGAGACCCTGACCGGTGACGAGATTCGCCGGATCACGGCAGGTGAGCCGTTGAACGGCGATGATAGCGGCCCCAGCTCTGGCGAGAATGTCACCTCGATTGCGGCGATTCCCAAGACCAAGCCGCGCAACCCCAAGCCTGATGCGGAACCGGCACCGCTGGCATGAGCGGCAGCACAAAAGACTGGAACCCCGGGGCCTATGCAAGGTTCCGGGGTTTGCGTTTGCGCCCTGCGCTGGATCTGCTGGTGCAGGTGCCAGACCTGCCGCCGGGCGATGTAGTCGATCTGGGCTGCGGGGATGGTGCGGTGGCCGAGGCGCTGCGGCTGCGCTGTGCCGGGCGGCGATTGGTTGGCGTGGATGCTTCGCCCGCCATGTTGCGCGTGGCGGCGGGCTATGATGCCAAGCATCTGGCCGATATTGCCACATGGCAGCCCGAAACCCCGCCTGCGCTGATCTTCTCCAATGCGGCCTTGCAATGGCTGGGCGATCACGACCGGCTTTTGCCGCGTCTGGCCGGGCTGCTGGCCCCCGGTGGCACGCTGGCGGTGCAGATGCCGCGTCAATATACGGCACCCTCGCATTCGGCTTTGCGGGCTTTGGCGGCGGGGATGTTCCCGGATCGGTTCGATTTCACAGACTGGAAACCAGCGGTGCTGCCCGCAGCGGATTACTGGCCGATCCTGGCGCCTCTGGGGGAGGTGAGCCTGTGGGAAAGCGAGTATCTGCAATGGCTTGAGCCGGCGGAGGGCGCGCATCCAGTGCGGCGTTTCACCGAAAGCACGGCGATGCGGCCCTATCTGGACAAGCTGACCGCTCCCGAGGCAGAGGCCTTCACCGCCGCCTATGATGCGGCACTGGAAGCCAGCTATCCGCGCCAGGCCGACGGCGCGGCCCTGATGCCGTTCCGTCGGCTGTTTCTGGTGCTGACCGTCACAGGATGAAATCCACGGCTCGCAAGGGCAAGTCACCAGCCGTGGTCACATCCAGCGCGAAATCGGCCACCCGGTCGCCATCCAGATCGCCCATGACGCGCCAGCCGGTTGCGGTTTCAATCACCCGCAATTCGGCGCGGCTGCCGCTGAAACGGTCTTCACCGACAAAATTGAACGTGCCATTGCCACGGGCGCTGCCATTGGCGTCGATGCCGGAAAGGTCGATCTTGTCGCGCTGGCCACGGGCGAAATCGGTGATCCGGTCGCGTCCGATCAGGGTGGTGGTGCTGTCCTCGGTGCTGCGCAGGATGAACGTATCGGGCCCCTTGCCGCCGCTCAACCGATCCGCGCCCAGCCCGCCTTCCAGCCGGTCGCGTCCGGCCTCGCCCAGCAAGGTGTCGTTCCCGGCCTGGCCCATCAACCGGTCATGACCTGCCCCGCCATAGCCGGTGTCATGATTGCCGCCCAAAGCGAGTGTGTCATTTCCTGCCAAGCCCATGAAGATATTGGCATTATAGGCATTGCTTTCGGGCATGTCGGTGATGGTGTCATGGAAGCGGCTGCCCATGACATTGGCCACGCCATTGATCGCATCGCCCTCGGCATCGCCACCCAAGGAGTAGGACGTGTCCCCGGCGATCAGCCGCACATGCACCGCTGCCGAACTGTCTGCGTAGGTGACCCAATCGGTGCCATCCGAACCGCCATAGAGCCGATCCGCCCCGCTGCCGCCGCACAGCGTATCGCTGCCTGCGGCCCCTGACAGGGCGTCGTTTCCGGCATCGCCAAACAACAGGTCATCGTCATAAGACCCGCCGATCTCGTCATTGCCGGCACCGCCATAGATGGTGTCATTTCCGGTGTGACCGCCGAGCGTGTCATTGCCTCCGGCCCCGCTGCGGGCATTGTCGCCATAGATCAGGTTGTCGGTCTCATTACCGTTCACCCAATCGCGCCCGATGCTGCCCAGCACATTCTCGATCAGGCCAGACACGACCAGAGAATAGGATTTGCCATCCAGGGTGGTGTAACTCACCCGTGCCGTTGTGGAAACGCCACCTTCCACCCACCATTCCAGCCGGAAGCCTGAGTAATCCTTGTGATTGCCGCGCAAGATTACCCAGTCGCGCCCGCTGCCATCATCGCTGATCTCTACCGTGGTCGTGGCTCCGGCGGTGAGGGCCTCGACATCATAGGTGTTGTCCGCCATCTCTTGTTTCCTCATGCAGCGATTGTCCTGGCCGAAGCCTATGCGTCGCTGCCTGCGCCGAGATACCCCCATCTGGGGTATGCGCGCGTGAAGCGCTGGCGATTTTGGCGGGGTTCATGTCGGATTCCGCCCGCTTCGCCGGGCGCATGTCGCTATCGTGCCATCACAAATTGGGCGAGCCCCCGGGAGGATAGAGCCATGGCTTTCAAGACCGACATCGAAATCGCGCGTGAGGCGAACAAGAAACCGATCATGGAGATCGGTGCCAAACTGGGCATCCCGGCCGAACATCTGCTGCCTTACGGCCATGACAAGGCCAAGGTGGGGCAGGAGTTCATCAAGTCGCTGGCCGACCGCCCGGATGGCAAGCTGATTCTGGTGACCGCGATCAACCCGACCCCGGCGGGCGAGGGCAAGACCACCACCACCGTGGGTCTGGGCGACGGCCTCAACCGCATCGGCAAGAAGGCTGTAATCTGCATCCGCGAGGCCTCGCTTGGCCCGAACTTCGGCATGAAGGGCGGCGCGGCTGGCGGCGGCATGGCGCAAGTGGTGCCGATGGAGGAGATGAACCTCCACTTCACCGGCGATTTCCACGCCATCACATCGGCTCATAACCTGTTGTCGGCGATGATCGACAACCACATTTACTGGGGCAACAGCCTTGGCATCGACGAGCGCCGCGTGGTGTGGCGTCGCGTCATGGACATGAACGACCGCGCCCTGCGCGACATCGTGACCAGCCTTGGCGGCGTGTCCAACGGCTTCCCGCGCCAGACCGGGTTTGACATCACCGTGGCCTCCGAGGTCATGGCGATCCTCTGCCTGTCGAAAGATCTGGAAGATCTGCAAAAACGTCTGGGCGACATCGTGGTGGCCTATACCCGCGACAAGACCCCGATCTATTGCCGCGACATCAAGGCCGATGGCGCGATGACCGTGCTGCTGAAAGACGCGATGCAGCCGAACCTGGTGCAGACGCTGGAAAACAACCCGGCCTTCGTGCACGGCGGCCCGTTCGCCAACATCGCGCATGGCTGCAACTCGGTCATTGCCACGCGCACCGCGCTGAAACTGGGCGAATATGTGGTGACCGAAGCCGGTTTCGGTGCCGATCTGGGGGCCGAGAAGTTCTTTGACATCAAGTGCCGCAAGGCGGGCCTGAAACCCTCGGCTGCTGTCATCGTGGCCACCGTGCGCGCCATGAAGATGAATGGTGGCGTCGCCAAGGCCGATCTGGGGACCGAGAATGTGGGTGCGGTGCAGAAGGGCTGCCCGAACCTGGGCCGTCACATCGCCAATGTGAAATCCTTCGGCGTGCCGGTGGTGGTGGCGATCAACCACTTCTACAGTGACACCGATGCCGAAGTGCAGGCGGTGAAGGATTACGTCGCCGCACAAGGCGCCGAGGCGATCCTGTGCAAGCATTGGGCGATGGGCTCCGCCGGCATCGAGGATCTGGCGCATAAGGTTGTGCAACTGGCCGAAAGCGGTGCCGCCAATTTCGCGCCGCTGTATCCCGATGATATGCCGCTGTTCCAGAAGATCGAAACCATCGCCAAGCGCATCTATCACGCCGATGAGGTGCTGGCCGACAAGTCGATCCGCGATCAGCTGAAAGCCTGGGAAGCCGCTGGCTACGGCCATCTGCCGATCTGCATGGCGAAAACCCAATATTCCTTCTCGACCGACCCGAACCTGCGTGGTGCCCCCACCGGCCATTCGGTGCCGGTGCGCGAAGTGCGGCTTTCGGCCGGGGCGGGCTTCATCGTCGCAATCTGCGGCGAGATCATGACCATGCCGGGCCTGCCCAAGGTGCCGAGCGCGGAAGTGATCCGTCTGAACGATCAGGGCCATGTCGAAGGCCTGTTCTGACGAAAGCTGACGGGCCTTTCGCTTGAACTTGCGCCCGCGAGGGGCTACCTCGCGGGGCAGGAAAACGGAGGGCGTGATGAAGGCTCCGCAAGACTGTGCGAATATGGCGGAACTGCGCGTCGAGATCGACGCGCTGGATCGTCAGATCGTCGAATTGCTGGCGCGGCGGGTAACCTATATCGACCGCGCCGCCGAGTTGAAGCCCGCCGAAGGGCTGCCTGCCCGGATTGACGAGCGGGTCGAGGCGGTGGTGGCGAAGGTGCGCGCCACGGCTGTCACGGCGGGCTTCGATCCCGATCTGGCCGAGGCCATGTGGCGGCAGATGATCGACTGGTCCATTGCCCGCGAGGAGCGGGTGCTGGGGCGGTGAAGCGGAGGGGCGCGGGAGCGCCCCTTGCCTTTGGAAACCCTTGCCTTTGGAAGCCCTGTCGGAAGGATGGCCGATGACCGCAACGCTGATTGATGGAAAGGCCATCGCGGCCCGCATGGTCGAGGAGGTGCGCGCCGAAGCGGCGGATCTCGCCGCGAAGGGCTGGGCTCCGCGTCTGGTGTCGATCTCGGTGGGCGATGTGGCGGCGGCCGAACTTTATGTTCGCAACCAACAGAAAAGCGCCGAGGCCGCCGGCCTGCAATTCGAGGCCCGCAATTACCCCGCCACGATCAGCCTGGAGCAATTGACCGGCGTGCTGCATGGCTTGAATGCCGATCCGCGGGTGAACGGCCTCATCATCCAGCGCCCCTTGCCCGCGCATATCCCTGTGAAAACGCTGCAAAAAGCGGTGCATCCCCTGAAGGATGTCGAAGGTATGCATCCGGCCTCTATCGGCAATATCGTTTATAACGATCTGGCGCTTGGCCCCTGCACGGCAGTGGCGGCGGTGGAAATCCTGAAATCGCTGCCCCTGAAGATCGAGGGGCTGGATGTGTGCGTGATCGGCCATTCCGAGATCGTGGGCAAACCCATTGCCTTCCTGATGATGGGCCTCGGCGCTACGGTCACAGTGTGTCACCACATGACGCGGCAGGTCTCGGTGCATTCGCGCCGGGCGGATGCGGTCTTCGTGGCTGTGGGCAAACCCGGCCTGGTGACGGGCGAGATGCTGAAACCCGGCGCGGCGCTGATCGACATCGGGATCAACCGGATCACCGGATCGGATGGCAAGGCGCGCACGGTCGGCGATGCCGATTTCGACAGTTGCGCCGAGGTGGCAGGCTGGATCACCCCGGTTCCAGGCGGCGTGGGGCCGGTGACGGTGGCCACACTTCTGAAAAACGCGGTCCTCGCGACCCGCATGCAAATGGATCATTACAGCGCCGCTTTCGCGGTGGAAGGCTGAGGGAGAGAACAATGACGGCAGCAATCATTGACGGCAAGGCCTTCGCGGCCAAGGTGCGCGCGCAGGTGGCCGAACATGTGGCGCGGCTGAAAGAGCAAAACGGCATCACCCCCGGTCTTGCCGTGGTGCTGGTGGGGGAAGACCCGGCCTCCAAGGTCTATGTCTCCTCCAAGGGCAAGCAGACCGTTGAGGTCGGCATGAACTCCTATGAGCACAAGCTGCCTGCGGAGACCTCCGAGGCGGATCTGCTGGCGGTGATCGCCCGGCTGAATGCCGATCCGGCGGTGCATGGCATTCTGGTGCAACTGCCGCTGCCGGGGCATCTGAACTCTGATCTGGTGATCAACAGCATTGATCCCGCCAAGGATGTGGACGGGTTCCATATCTCGAATGTGGGCCTCTTGGGCACCGGGCAAAAGTCGATGGTGCCTTGCACACCCTTGGGATGCCTGATGATGCTGCGCGATCATCACGGGTCTCTGGCGGGGATGAATGCCGTGGTGGTGGGGCGCTCGAACATCGTGGGCAAGCCGATGGCGCAACTTCTGCTGGGCGATAGCTGCACCGTCACCATTGCGCATAGCCGCACCAAGGATCTGGCCGCTGTGTGCCGCGGTGCCGACATTCTGGTCGCTGCCGTGGGCCGCCCCGAGATGATCCCCGGCGATTGGGTCAAGCCCGGTGCCACCGTGATCGACGTGGGCATCAACCGGATCGAGCAGGACGGCAAGGCCAAGCTGGTGGGCGATGTGCATTTCGAAAGCGCCAAGGCCGTGGCCGGGGCCATCACTCCGGTGCCAGGCGGGGTGGGGCCGATGACCATTGCGTGCCTGCTGGCCAATACCCTGACCGCCTGCTGCCGCGCCAATGGCCTGGCCGAGCCGAAGGGCCTCACGGCCTGACACCCCGAAGATCGGAGACAGGATCACCCGCGCCTAACCTGGCGCGGGCTTTTGCATATGGGGGGCAAGGCAGGCGAAATCGCCATATTGCGTTGTTCTCCAATTGTATTATTGATCTATCCCATGTTCGTGTTTTTCGGTTTTCTTCGCGCTGATCTGAGCCGTGCAGTCCCCTATGTCGCTTGGGCCTGCACCTCACTTGTGCTGGCTGTGGCGGGGCCTTTTGGCAGTCACGCCGCGCTCGGTTTTTCTGAACGTCTGGCTTTTTGGGGCGGTGCCACGGCCGCAGGGATTTTGGTCGGCATATCTGCGCGCGCCTTTGTGCGCGGCCCCCTTGGGCTGACGGATATGCGCGCCGTAACAGTGCTGGTGGCGCTGATCTGTGCGGGGCTGTTGTCCTGGCCTCTGCGCGCCTTGGCGCAGTATCTTTATCACGACAAGATCGGCTTTTCGGCCTCGCTGGCCGATACGGCGCTGTTGATCTTTTCGGTCGCGCTGACCATCGGGGCGTTTCGCCTCGTGGTAGATCTGAGCGCGACACAATCCCTGCGCCCCTTGCCCCTGCCGCAAGATGGCGTGGCCATGCCCTTGCCCCGAGTGGTGCAGCGGCTGGACCCTGCGATGCAGGGGCGTTTGATCGCCATGACGGTGCGCGATCACTATGTCGACATCTACACCGACAAGGGCCGCGCCAGCCTGCTGATGCGCTTTGCCGATGCGATGGAGGAAACCGGGCCGGAGCCGGGCGACCAGATTCACCGCTCGCATTGGGTTGCCTGGTGGGCGGTGAAGCGGGTGGAGCGTTCACCTGGCAAGCTGTGGGTGCGGCTGTGCCCGGAGTTGCGCCTGCCAGTCAGCCGGACCTATCGCGACCGGCTGGTGGCGCGTGGTCTGCTGGAGGCACCCGCCGCAGATGAGGGCGAACCGCTGGCAGCCGAATAGGGGATGGTGCGGGCGCTCGTCCCGGTCAAAATGGCCAGTGACCCCGGCGCTTTCATCAGTTGGGCTAAGGCGGGCGCATCGCAGGCCAGCCCGCCGGTATAGGTGCCAAAGGCAGGCAGGATCAGCCGTTGCTCCCGAGGGTTCAGCAGAAAGCACGGTGCCGCCCGTCCTGCCAGCCGGGCCTTTGGGTGGTAATGGCCCGAGATTTCCGGCCCCTGCGCCCCTTCCTCGGCGATATGGCGAAAGGTCAGCCCGGCCAACGTGATCTCGGCGCGGTGTTGCCCGCCAAGGTTGGTCGGGGCCGGATCATGGTTGCCCACGATCCACAGCCAGTCTCGCCCGTCCATCAGGTGCAACAGGCGGTCATGTTCGGCCTCTGTCAGCTCTGCTGCGGCGGTCAGGTCATCGAAACTGTCACCGAGGCAGATGACCTTTGCGGCCCCTGTGGCTTCCACCTCGGCCTCCAGCCGGGCCAGAGTGGCCTGCGTTTCATAGGGCGGCAGCAAGGCCCCGCCGCGTCGCGCCAGCCGCTGCGCCTTGCCGAAATGCAGGTCAGATACCACCAGAAGGTGCAGATCGGCCCACCATAGCGCGCCTGAAGCCCGCGCTTCCAGCCGCGCGCCGCCCAGATCGAACGCATAACTGCTCATGGTGCGGGCATGTCGCGCAGATGCGCCTGCAAGGCCAGCAGGTCGGCCCAGGCCTCGCGCTTGGCAATCGGATTGCGCAAGAGGTAGGCCGGGTGCAGCATCGGCAGAACCGGCTTGGCCCAGGCCTGCGTCCATTGCCCGCGCAGCCGGGTGATGCCACGCTGGCGCAGCACCGCCTGCGCCGGAATATTCCCCATCAGAACAATCACATCCGGGTCGATCAGGGAGACATGCCGCTCCAGAAAGGGCAGCATCATGGCGATTTCCTCGGTCGAGGGGTCACGGTTCCCCGGCGGCTTCCATGGCATGACATTGGTGATGTAAAGCGCCGTGCCGGTATCCGGGGCCCCCCGCGCCATCCCGATGGCGGCGAACATCCGGTCCAGCATCTGACCGGCGCGGCCTACGAAGGGCAGGCCCTGCCGGTCCTCGTCGGCACCTGGTGCCTCGCCGATGATCATCACCCGTGCCTTTGCGTTGCCATCCGCGAAAACCGTGTTGCGCGCCCCTTTTTTCAGCTCGCAATGCGGATAGGCGGTCAGCGCTTCGCGCAGGGTATCCAGCGTGGTGCAGGCCGTGGCCATCTGTCGCGACACCGCGACAGGATCGACCTTCGGGGCCTCGGGTTCCGGCGCGGGGGCGGTGGGGCGGCCCTGAGG
>CALKAA010000089.1 GCA_937983495.1 uncultured Gemmobacter sp.
GCGGTGATCGACGCGCAGCTGGAGGCCGGGTTCGACAGTGCCTCGGGCTTTCGCGCGGCCTTTGCCCGGCTGGTGGGCCATGCGCCTGCCGCGATGCAGGGCGAGGCGCTGCTGCAGGCGGCGTTTCTGGAGACCGATCTGGGCGGCATGGTGACGGTGTGCGACGAGCGCGCGGTCTATCTGCTGGAATTCACCAGCCGCAAGGCCTTGCCGCGGGAGATGCGGGCGCTGTCGCAGGCGGTGAAGGGGCGCATCGGGCTGGGGCGCACCGGCATCACCGCCCGGCTGGAGGCGGCGCTGGCGGCCTATTTCGCGGGCAAAAGTGCGGCCTTCGATCTGCCGCTGGCCCCCTTGGGCACGCCGTTTCAGCGCCGGGTCTGGGAGGCGCTGCGCGGCATTGCCCCCGGCGAGGTGGTGACCTATGCCACGCTGGCCACGCGGATCGGGCGGCCCGAGGCGGTGCGGGCGGTGGCGGCGGCCAATGGGGCCAATCCGGTGGCGGTGCTGATCCCGTGCCACCGGGTGATCGGGGCGGATGGCAGCCTGACCGGCTATGGCGGCGGGCTGTGGCGCAAGGATCGGCTGATTGCGCTGGAACGGCGCTATCTGGCGCGCGGTGAATCGCTTGACGCCGCCGGGGAAACCGCCTAAACGGCGGCGATGGAATTCGGAACCTGCCCTCTGGCGGGGTCCATGGATGTTACTCCGGGCCGCTGCGTTTCGCAAATGGCCCGAAAGACAAGGAACAAGGCGATGTCGCGTGTTTGCGAACTGAGCGGTAAAGGCCCGATGGTCGGCAACACCATCAGCCATGCCAACAACAAATCCCGTCGGCGCTTCCTGCCGAACCTGAACGACGTGACGCTGATCTCGGACGTTCTGGGCCAGTCGTTCAAGCTGCGCGTGTCGGCTGCGGCGCTGCGCACCGTGGACCACCGCGGTGGTCTGGACGCTTTCCTGGCCAAGGCCAAGGATGACGAGCTGTCGGACAAGGCTCTGAAAATCAAGAAAGACATCGCCAAAGCCCAGGCTGCTGCCTGATCTTTGGGTGGTGATCTGCCGCAAGGCCCCGCCCATCCGGCGGGGTTTTTGCGTTTGGGGCGACGTGATGTCGCGGCAGCGGGCCATGGCCGTGGGAGCGTGGCTTTGCTAGGCAGGGGCACCCTACAGGAGGCGATTGATGCTGAAATCTGTTTTGCTGGCCAGCACGCTTGGCCTGTTGGCCCTGAATTCGACCCTGGCATCAGCGGCGATGGCAGAGGGAATCACCCTGCGCGATGCCTATATGCGGGTTTCGGGGGCGATGGCGAAATCGGGCGCAGCCTTCATGGTGATCGAGAATACGGGGGCTGAGGCGGACCGGCTGATTGCGGCGCGGTCCGATGTGGCGGCGAAGGTGGAACTGCACACCCACAAGCACGGCGCCGATGGCGTGATGCAGATGGTGGAAGTGCCGGAGGGGTTTGCGATCCCGGCAGGCGGCGCGCATGAATTGGCGCGCGGCGGCGATCATGTGATGTTTCTGGGCCTGACGCGTCCGCTGGCGCAGGGCGATGTGGTGCAGGTGACGCTGAGCTTTGAAAAGGCGGGCGATGTGGCGGTGGAGATTCCGGTGGATCTGACGCGCGACACCGGGGGCATGATGCCGGGCGCAGGCCATGGCGACGCAAAACACGGTCATGATGGCGCGGGGCACAAGATGCCCGAAGCCTCGAACTGAGCGCTTAGGGCAGGGTCACATCCACCCAGACCGGGCGGTGGCGTGAAGCTGCCGCCAAGGTTTCGGCCAGCGCGCCGTCTTGCGGCCACAGCACGCCCGCGCCGGTCACGGTGAGGCCCGCCGAGGGCAGGACGTAATCCACCCGCAAGCCCCCCACGCCCTTGGCATAGAAGGCGGTATCCAGCGCCGGGTCGCCCTTGTGGTCGGGCTCAAGCCGGCCATGAGAACCGCGCGGCGCAGGGTCTTGCAGCGCAGGG
>CALKAA010000090.1 GCA_937983495.1 uncultured Gemmobacter sp.
GGCGCCGCCAGCCGCAGGTTCTGCGCCAGCGTGCCCCGGATCAGCACCGGGCGCTGTGTCAGGTGCAGGATCTGCGCGGCTAGGGCCGATGGCCGCAGCGTCTCGACCGGCTGGCCATGGATCAGCACTTGGCCCATGGCCAGCGGCGCCCGACGGGTCAGCGCCGCCAACAACCGCGATTTCCCGATCCCCGAGGGGCCATCCAGCAGCAGCACATCGCCCGGCCTCACCGTGAAGCTCACAGGCAAATGGTTGGCCCCAAGGGCGCAGGCCGCTTGCAGGGTGATCTCGCCTTGGGGCCGCAACGCCGCGCCCTCATCGGCCCGGCTTTCGCGCATCACCGCCTCCAGCCGCGCCGCCGCAACGCGCATCCGCGCCTGTGCGTGATAAAGCCCCAGCAAGTTGCGCAAGGGCCCAGACATCATGCCGGCATAGGCTAGATAGGCCACCAGCGTGCCAATCGGCCAATGACCCTGCACCACCAACCAGCCCCCGGCCAGCAGCACCAGCGCCCGCATCGTCGCTGTCAGGATCTGGCTGAAAGCCCCCACCGCCTCGGACCAGCGCCGCTGCGCCAGCAAGGCAGCGATCTGGCTCTGTTGCAGGGCGGCAAAACCTGCCTCCCGCCCTGGCAATGCGCCAAGCGCCGCCAGCCCCGGTGCCGACGCCAGCGTTTCAGCCATCTGCGCTGATTGCGCCCCCCGCCCCTCGCGCACGGTTTCAGCCAGCGCCTGTGTGCGGGGGCGGGCGCGTGACAGCACCCACAATTCCAGCGGTGCCGCCGCAAGGGGCAGCAGCGTCAGCCGCCAGTCCAGCAGCGCCATCAGGGCAAAGCCCCCCAGCAGTCGGAACAGCGCCCCCACGGCCACCAGCACAGTGTCAAAGGCAAAACCCTGCATCTCGGCGCAGTCTCCATCCACTCGCGCCATCGCCTCGCCCAGCGGCATCTCCGGCAGGGCCGGATTGCGGGTCAGAGAGGCATGCAGCGCCACCAGCCGAAGATCCGCCAGCATCCGCGCCGAGGCATGCAGATGCAGCAGGGCATTCGCCGCCCCCGAGGCAACCGTCGCCAACCCCAGCATGAAGGCAAGGCCGGACCATGTGACCAGCGCGCCCATATCCCGCGCCATGATCCCGGCATCTATCACTTGCTTGGTCAACAGCGGCAGCGTCAGCCCCAAGGCGCTGGCCCCCAGAGAGGCCAGCAGGACCATCGCCATGGCGGGCAAGGCACGGGCAATGACAGGGGGCAGCCAATCCCCTGCCGCGCCGCCAAAGATCACACGCGCCAAGGCGCGCGCCAGACTGTCCCGCAGGTCAGCCATGGGGCAGACGCCGTTCCGGCCCCTCAAAGGCCAGCCTCGCAGACAGGGCCGCCGCCGCCGCATCGGCATCCGTCACCACGACACCCGAAGCCATCAGATGAGCCAGATGCCCCGCCAGCCGGGCACAGCCAATGCTGGCCCCCCCCATTCCAACCGCGCCGTGTTCGGGCGCATTGCACCAGGCACCAAAGCGCAAGGGCCCAAGCCGCGACACCTGATCCCAGGCGCAGCGCGCATCGCCAGTGGCGGCCAGCACCCCAGGATAAGCCGCCGGATAGCAAGCCGCACCTTGCGCGGGATGTGCGGCCACCAGCAGCACGCCCTGCGCCAGAACGGCCTCACAGGCAGCGCGCAGCGGCGCACGATCGGCGGCCAGGCCAAGGCTCAGACAGATCAGCGCCGGGCGCTGCCCCTCTGGCAGGCCCGCCAACCACCGCAAGGCAGCTGCGACCCGCAGCGCACTGGTCACAGGGCGGTCATCAAACACCTGGGCATGCAGCAACCGGGCCTCGGGGCAGGCGCGACGCACCACATCCGCCACCGCGCGGCCATGGCCCAACCGATCCGACCGCGCCGTGATCATCGTGCCATCCGGCAGGAAGGCGCGGGCGGCCGCCTGCTCCTCTGCCGGGGCATCTGCGGCGGGGCCGCTGTCGATGATCCCTACCTGCAGCATCACTCGTCGCGGGTGAACAAGCGCACACTGGCCAGCGACATCGACGCGCCCCCCGGCAGCTCGACCGAACCCTTGCGCTCCAGCGTTTCGGCATCATAGGCCGCCAGATCGCTGGCTGCGCCGCCCAGCCACACTGTCTTGCCATCGGTGGAAACATTGACCGAGTAATAGCTATGCGGCAGCGACACCCGCTTCAACGCGGTGTTGTTCACCAGATCAAAGCTTTCCAACACATTATAGGCCCCATAAGCGCGGGTCTTGTCCGGGCTGGCAGCGGTGGAGAAATAGAACACATCCATGATCCGCACCTCGCGCATCGCCATCTCGCCACTGTCGAGATCCAGCGTCAGCATGCCGGTGCGAAAGGCCTCCGGGTTGGTCAGTTCCATATCCTTGCGCGCGGTGTAGAAGGGCGTCACCATCACGCCCGAGCTTTCATGCTGGCTCCAGACATCCAGAATATCGGGCTGGAGATAGGTCTCGGCCTGCCAGCTATGCATCGGATATTCGTCGATCTGCTGCCCGGTCGCGGCATCGAAAACATGCATCGCCCGGCCCATCGCATAAATCTTGCTGCCATCGCGCGAGAACATCACCAATGTCACCTGACGCGGTGCCGGGAAGGTCAGCGTGGGTTCCAGTGTTTCGGCATCATAAAGCGCGATGCGCGTGGGCTGCACCTCGAAATGGCTTGGCTCCAGCTTCACCGGGCTTTGGAAACTCGCCAGCACCTTGCCATCGGGCGACAGCGCGAGGCCGAACAGCCCCTTCACCCGCTCGGTCGGGGTGGACATGTCAATCCGACCCAGCGTCTCGCCCGAGATCAGATCAACCTTCAGGATGGTCTCGGATTTGTTCACCGTCACATAGGCCAGCTTGCCACCGGGGGCCACCACCGGCACATAGGGCATCGGCCCGTTTTCGGGGCCGAGTTCGATGACCTTCTCAATGGCCATCTTGTCGGCATTCACCACCACCAGCTTGTCGGGCTTGGCGGGGGCCAGGATGAAATCATCGGCCTGCACCGGCAGGGCCAGCACAGCGATCAAGGCAGCGGAAAGCGTCAGGGTTTTCATCGTGGTCAGCCTTTCGTTTCCGGGAACACCGATTGCAGATTGCGCCAGTCGCGCACCACGTCCGGCGCGCTGTCCGACCAGTTGGGATAGGTGCCCATCGTGTCGGGCACCTGCGCGGGCCACCAGCAGGGGTCGGCACAGCCGTAAAGATCGGCCTCCATCGGCTGACACAGGTTCGACAGTGCGCCAAAGGCGTCGATCTCCCATCCCGGATCGAAAGAGGTGGTGCAGCCGACCAGCGAATTCATGGCGCGCACCTCATCGGCGCGGCCCTCGGCCTCGGCTTCGACAAAGGCGCGCGCCTTGTGATTGGCAGGGATCAGATGTTTCATAGGGTCACACCTCCATGGCCTGCGCCGAAGGGGCGCGGCGGGGTTCAAGCTGGCTGCGGAAGAAATCGGGATTGGCGCGCATGATGCGCACATAGGCGTCGATGCCGAAATCCACCCAGTCCCGCATCAGATCGCAATAGTGATAGACGGGTGCATAGGGGTCGCCTTGCCGGGCATAGGCTTCGTGATAGCAGCCTCCCGCGCAGATCGAGCGGATGCGGCAGGTCTTGCAGCCAAAGGCCGAACGATCCTGCGCGCCCTCCACAAAGGCCGCCAGTTTCGGCACATCAATGCCCTGCGCCACATTGCCATAGGTCGGCTGGTTCGATCCGACAAAGCGGTGGCACAGGTGCAGATCGCCCGCCTTGTCCACCGCCAGCATCCCCAGCCCGGCCCCACAAGGCACCGCCTTCTTGGTGCCCTGCGCGATATCGGTCAGCAATTGGTGCATGTTGGAAAAGCCGATATTCTCGCCCCGGATCGCAGCATCGACATAGCGGCGGCCAAGCGCCTTCATGTCTTCAAACACCTGCAACAGCGCCGATTGATCCAGATTGAACACCGCAATCGGCCCCGAGGTTGCGGGGCCAAAACCCACTTCGGCAAAGCCCAGATCGTTTTTCAGATGGTCATGGATGGCGAAGACATCGGTCACCCCGCGCGTCAGCGTCACCCGCGCGCCCACGGGGCGGGCGGTATAGCGCGACAGCAGCATCCGCACCTTGCGCGCCACCAGATCATAGGTGCCTTTGCCACCCACCGTCTTGCGGTTCACGTCGTGCAGGGCCTTGGGGCCATCCATGCTGACCGTGATGGCAAAGCGATGCGCGTTCAGCCAATCGACCATTTCCTCGGTCAGCAGCGTGGCATTGGTGGTCAGCGAGAAATCCACCGCCTTGCCCAGCTCGCGCGCCCGTGGCACCGCCCAATCCACCACCGCGCGGATCAGCGGAAAGTTCGACAGCGGCTCGCCGCCAAAGAACACCACATTCACCTTGTCCCGCGCCGCCGCCTGTTTGAACAGCAGCTCCACCGAGGCGCGGGCGGTTTCAAACTGCATCTTCTCGCCCTTGGACGGGATGGCGAGATCTTCCTTGTAGCAATAGGTGCAGGCCAGATTGCAGCCGGTATTGACGTTGAGAATGATGGTGGAGAGCGGGATTTCCTCCACCTTCACCACGGCGCGCGGCTCCTCCGGGCTGGCCGCATCGCGCAAAATATCCAGCGTCATGAAGCCTTTCAGGCAATCGGCCAGATCATCCGGGGCATGGCGCGCGCCCAAGGCATCGCGCACCAGTTCGGCATCAATCGCCGGATGGGCGCGGCACAGGTCAAAGACATCCTGCGCCACCGGGTCCAGTTCAAACAGGCTGGTGGTCGGCACATGCATCAGCATGGCCAGGCCGTCCACATCCACCCGATGCGCATTGTGACGGATAAGGGTCAGGGCTCCCATCACGGCACCTCAGCGGATCGGGGCATCGACGAAGCGCTGCACGGTGGCGTAAAGATGCGCCTCGCCGGTCAGTTCCGTCGTGCCATCGGTGACAGTCGCGATGACTTTCAGATTGCCCGCATTGTTGGTCATCATCGGACGCTCGGGGTTGGGGCCAGCCTCCGCCGGCGTGAAAAGGCCCGTCGCCGCGTCAATGGAGCCGGCGAATTTCGCATCCTCCATCGCCGCCGCCGCTTCGTCAAAATCAGTGACAGACCAGCGGGCAGGCAGAATGCCAAGCGCCACGTCATCCTCGGTTGCCGGTTGCCCATCGGGGCCGTTCAGCCAGCCCACCGCCTCGAACTGGGCCGGGGTCTTGGGGATCGGGCCGCCCCCATCGCCCAGGCGCGAGATGGTCAGATCGGGCACCACGCTCACCCGATCCACCGCCGCATAGGCCAGCAGATCGGCGGCATGATCGCCCAGCCCAATCGACAGCGGGCCGGGGGCGCCCGCGGTCACCCGCAGTGTCACGCCACTGGCATCGTGGGCCACCAGCTCGGCCAGATCGGAAGAGCACACGTCTGAACTCCAGTCACTG
>CALKAA010000091.1 GCA_937983495.1 uncultured Gemmobacter sp.
AGCGGCGGCAGCCTTGGCCACATCTTCCTTCATGATGCGGCCATCGCGGCCCGAGCCTTGCACCTGCGCGGCGGTCAGACCGGCCTCGGCCATGGCCTTCTTGGCGGCGGGGGCATCCTCGACGTCCTTGGCGGCTGGGGCTGCCACCGGGGCGGGCGCGGCTTCCACGGGCTTGGCCGAAGGTGCCACCACAGCACCCGCACCGGCCTGAATGGTGGCCAGCAGGGCGGCGGCGGCGACGGTTTCGCCCTCTTGCGCGACGATCTCGCCCAGCACACCGGCGGCGGGCGAGGGCACATCCAGGCTCACCTTGTCGGTTTCCAGCTCGCACAGGATCTCGTCCACAGCGACGGCATCGCCGGGCTTCTTGAACCAGGTGGCGATGGTCGCCTCGGTGACGCTTTCGCCAAGGGCGGGGACGCGGACTTCAACGGTCATGGGTTCATTTCCCTTCCACGGTCAGCGCTTCGTTCACGAGCGCTTCTTGTTCAGCTTTGTGTTTCGAGGCGAGGCCGGTGGCCGGCGAGGCCGAGGCGGTGCGGCCCACATAACGCGCCCGTTTCGACGCGCCGCCGACCTGATCCAGCACCCATTCGATATTGGGTTCCATATGGGTCCAGTAACCCTGGTTCTTGGGCTCTTCCTGGCACCAGATCACTTCTGCCTGCGGGAAGCGGCCCAGTTCGGCGCGCAGCGATTGCGCCGGGAACGGGTAAAGCTGCTCCACACGCAGCAGATAGACATCGTCCAGCCCGCGCGCATCGCGTTCGGCCAGCAGGTCATAGTAAACCTTGCCCGAACACATCACGACGCGCTTGATCTGCGCATCCGCTTTCAGCGTCAGTTTGGAATTGCCCTTCTGCGCATCGTCCCACAACACGCGGTGGAAGGTCGAGCCGGTAGTGAAATCTTCGGCCTTCGAGATGCACATCGGATGACGCAGCAGCGATTTCGGAGTCATCAGGATCAGCGGCTTGCGGAAGTCGCGGTGAATCTGGCGCCGCAGGATGTGGAAATAGTTGGCCGGGGTCGAGCAATTCGCCACGATCCAGTTATCCTGCGCCGAATTCTGCAAGAACCGCTCGGGCCGGGCGGAGGAGTGTTCCGGCCCCTGCCCTTCAAAGCCATGCGGCAGCAGCACCACAAGGCCCGACATCCGCAGCCACTTGCTTTCGCCCGAGTTGATGAACTGGTCGAACATGATCTGAGCGCCATTGGCGAAATCGCCGAACTGCGCTTCCCATAGGGTCAGGGCATTGGGTTCGGCCAGCGAATAGCCGTATTCAAAGCCCAGAACCGCGTATTCCGACAGCATGGAGTCGATCACCTCATACCGCGCCTGACCGGGCCGGATGTGGTTGAGCGGGTAGTAACGCTCCTCGGTCGACTGGTCGATCAGGCCGGAATGGCGCTGCGAGAAGGTGCCACGGGTGCAATCCTGGCCTGCCAGACGCACGGGGAAGCCCTCGACCTGAAGCGAGCCAAAGGCCAGCGCCTCAGCGGTTGCCCAGTCGAAACCCTCGCCGGTTTCGAACATCTTTTTCTTGGCGTCGAGCTGGCGCGCGACGGTCTTGTGAATGTCGAAATTCTCCGGCACGCGGGTCAGGCCCGCGCCGACTTCCGCCAGCGTTTCGGGTTTGATCGAGGTATTGCCGGCGGTGTATTCGACCCCCTCTTTGGTGAGGTTCTTCCAGCGGCCATCCAGCCAGTCAGCCTTGTTCGGCTTGAACTCGCGGCCCGCCTCGAACTCCTCATTCAGACGCGCCTGGAAGGCGGCCTTCATATCCTCGATCTCGCCTTCCGGGATCAGGCCGTCTTTCACCAGACGCTCGGTATAAAGCTGCAAGGTGGTCTTGTGCTTCTTGATCCGGTTATACATGACCGGGTTGGTGAACATCGGCTCATCGCCTTCGTTGTGACCGAAGCGGCGATAGCAGAAGATGTCCAGCACGACATCCTTGCCGAATTTCTGGCGGTATTCGATGGCCACGCGCGCGGCATGCACCACGGCCTCCGGGTCGTCGCCGTTCACATGGAAAATCGGCGCTTCCACCATCAGGGCGATGTCGGTCGGATAGGGCGAGGTGCGCGAGAAATGCGGTGCCGTAGTAAAGCCGATCTGATTGTTCACCACGATATGCAGACAGCCGCCGGTGCGATGGCCCTTGATGCCCGACAATTGCAGACATTCGGCCACGACGCCTTGCCCCGCGAAGGCCGCGTCGCCATGCAAGAGGATCGGCAGCACAGCGCTGCGCTTGTCGATGTCACCGAGTTGATCCTGCTTGGCGCGCACCTTGCCCAGCACGACCGGGTTCACCGCCTCAAGGTGCGAGGGGTTGGCGGTCAGCGACAGGTGGACGGTGTTGCCGTCAAAGGTGCGGTCCGAGGAGGCACCGAGGTGATATTTCACATCGCCCGACCCGTCCACATCCTCGGGCTTGAAGCTGCCGCCCTGGAATTCGTTGAAAATGGCGCGATAGGGCTTGCCCATCACATTGGCCAGCACCGACAGGCGGCCGCGATGCGGCATGCCGATGACGATTTCCTTCACGCCCAGATTGCCGCCGCGCTTGATGATCTGTTCCATCGCCGGGATCAGGGCCTCGCCCCCATCCAGACCGAAGCGCTTGGTCCCCATGTATTTCACATGCAGGAATTTCTCAAAGCCCTCGGCCTCGACCAGCTTGTTCAGAATGGCCTTGCGCCCCTCGCGGGTGAAGGCGATTTCCTTGCCATAGCCCTCGATCCGCTCTTTCAGCCAGCTTGCCTGCTCCGGGTCGGAGATATGCATGTATTGCAGCGCGAAGGTGCCGCAATAGGTGCGCTTCACGATATCCAGGATCTGCCGCATCGAAGCATGGGTCAGGCCCAGCACATTGTCGATGAAGATCGGGCGATCCATGTCGGCTTCGGTGAAGCCATAGGATTTCGGGTCCAGTTCGGGATGGGCCGAGTTGTCGCGCATCCCCAGCGGATCAATATCGGCGGCCAGATGGCCCCGGATCCGGTAGGCGCGGATGATCATGATGGCACGGATGCTGTCCAGCACGGCGCGCTGGATCTGCTCCTGGCTGACGGCAACCCCGGCATCGGCGGCCTTGGCCGCGATCTTGGCCCCAGCCCCCTTGGCCTCTTTCGGCACCAGCGGCCATTCACCGGTCAGGGCGGCGGTCAGGTCATCCGCGGCGCTTGGCGGCCAGTCGGCCCGCGACCACGAAGGGCCGGCGGCGGCGCGCTTGGCGTCCAGCTCGCTTTCGCCCAAAGCGGCAAAGAACGCCGCCCACCCCGCATCCACCGAATTGGGATCGGCGGCATAGCGGGCCTGAAGCTGGTCAATATACTCGGCATTGGCTCCATCCAGATAGGATTGGGCATGAGCCGTGGCATTGGGGGATTGATCGGTCATCGGCGATTATCCTTGAGGATGGTCAGGGCCGGGAAAACGGAAACAGGGTTCAAAGCTGGAGCTATGATGCGACAAAGCCTGCCACAAGGGCAGGTATACCGGTTCAATGGTCTTTCTCGCGCCATGGCACAGCCCTCCTCCCCGAAAGCTGCGCCCCCGGTTTGCACCGGGGGACGTTGATATCTGGTTACTTGCCAAGAGCCTTCATCACGGCCTCACCCAGATGGGCCGGGCTGTCGGCCACGATGATGCCAGCGGATTTCATCGCTTCGATCTTCGATTCCGCATCGCCCTTGCCACCGGCCACGATGGCACCGGCATGGCCCATGCGGCGGCCTTTCGGCGCGGTGCGGCCTGCGATGAAACCAGCAGTCGGCTTCCAGCGGCCGCGCTTTTTCTCATCGGCCAGGAATTGTGCGGCTTCTTCCTCAGCCGAACCACCGATTTCACCGATCATGATGATCGAGGTGGTTTCCGGGTCTGCGAGGAACATTTCCAGCACGTCGATATGTTCGGTGCCTTTGATCGGGTCGCCGCCGATGCCCACGGCCGAGGATTGGCCGAGGCCCAGATCGGAGGTCTGCTTCACCGCCTCATAGGTCAGCGTGCCCGAGCGCGACACCACACCGACGCTGCCGCGCTGGTGGATATGGCCCGGCATGATGCCGATCTTGCAGGCACCGGGGGTGATGACGCCGGGACAGTTCGGCCCGATCAGGCGCGATTTGGAGCCCTCCAGCGCGCGCTTCACCTTCATCATGTCCAGCACCGGGATGCCTTCGGTGATGCAGACGATCAGCTCCATCTCGGCGTCGATCGCCTCGAGGATCGAGTCAGCCGCGAAGGGCGGCGGCACATAGATCGCAGTCGCATTGGCGCCGGTCACATGGCGCGCCTCATGCACCGAGTTGAACACCGGCAGGTTCAGGTGCGTGGTGCCGCCCTTGCCGGGGGTCACGCCACCCACCATCTTGGTGCCATAGGCAATTGCCTGTTCCGAGTGGAAAGTGCCCTGCGAGCCGGTGAAGCCTTGGCAGATGACTTTGGTATTTTCGTTAACGAGTACGGCCATAGATGCATGACTCCTTAGTACTGTTTAGGGGCGGCGATAGCCAGAGTTACTCCTTCGTAACCCATCCCGCCGATATCGTTTGATGTGATGAACGCGCCTTCGAGAATGTCCGGTGTCAACCAAACACGGGTCCTTTGTCCCGCAATAGTTTCATCCGAAATCACTCGCCCTAGTTCCACAAGGCGCCCCAACTCTTGCACAACCATATCTGCGCTTAAAAACGGATTAGAAACCGCGCAGATTTGATTGGTTACCCCATTTAGCTGTGCTTCTGATATGCCCAGCATATAAGGCGAGCCCTCGCCCTCTACTACGAACCAGCTGTGATAGAGTGCGTCGCCTGCTTGCGGAGCAAGCATTGTTCGAAATGGCTCCGGAGTGTCGGCGTATTTGAGCGCAACCGCTGCGGCGCCTACCTTGTCCAATCGCCCTGCGTTGTGGACACAATGCCCAACAAAGGCGACAACTAACTCGCTTGGATTTACTGCGCGAAACATTTCAGCAACTGTTCGCTGATCGGCGTGCGCCGAGAACCCTACGAGAAAGCATCCAAGATACGCAGCCGAGCGCATCATACTAATACTACCCTTTCACCGCTTTCACGATTTTCTGTGCCGCATCGGCAAGGTTGTCGCCGGCGATCACGTTCAGGCCGGAATTGCGGATGATCTCTTTGCCCAGCTCCACATTGGTGCCTTCCAGACGGACAACCAGCGGAACCTTCAGGCCCACTTCCTTCACCGCCGCCAGCACGCCTTCCGCGATCACGTCGCAGCGCATGATGCCGCCGAAGATGTTCACGAGGATGCCTTTGACGTTGGGGTCAGAGGTGATGATCTTGAAGGCCTCGGTCACTTTCTCTTTGGTGGCGCCACCGCCCACATCGAGGAAGTTGGCGGGTTCAGCGCCATAGAAGATCGGAAGAGCACACGTCTGAACTCCAGTCACTGACCAATCTCGT
>CALKAA010000092.1 GCA_937983495.1 uncultured Gemmobacter sp.
CCCTCCACGACGCTCTTCCGATCTCCTGGGCCGGGCATCTCTGCCTCACCCGCAACGGCGTGGCCGTGGCGCGCGAGCTGGAACCGGGCCTGTTTTCGGCCTGCGTGCAAAACGGCCTCGGCACCGCGCGCGGCACTCTCACCGGCATCGCTGCAGCCGAGATGGCGTCGGGTGTGATCACAGACCTGACCCGCCATTTCAGCGCCGAGGCCCTACCCCCCCGCCTGCCGCCCCAGCCCTTCTCCACGATTGGGGCCAATGCCTTCCTGCGCTGGAAAGAGTGGCGCGCGGCAGCGGAATAAAATCTTAATGGAGCGCAAATCGGGCGGAACAGGAAACGCACCGCGTTTCCCCGCCCGTGTGAACTCCCCTCCGCAAGGCCCTCACCACAAAAACAGTATAGCCCATTACAGTTTGGCTTAAAAATCGAGCCAAACTGTATATCGCATTACACTTACGGCAGGCTCAGCTTGGCCATGCGGCCGCCATCCACCGTCCAAACCTGCCCGGTGACAAAGCCCGCCTCCTCCGAGCCAAGCCACGCCACCAGCGCCACTTTCCCTTGATAACGCATCAGCCCACCGCGATGATGTCACCGCCCCAGGCATCGTCGCAGGTATGCGGCAGGCTGCGCGCCTCGCAAATATCGCGAAAGGTCGCCATCGGTCGCAAGCCGCCGATCCAGGTGACTTTCATGCCGAACCCGTCGCAGAGCCCGACCCCCACCGCGCGCAGAACGGTAGAAATATATGAACGTTTTCATCAAGATAGATGCCGTGGTGCAGTTGGCCGAGAATGGAGGCGATCTCTTCGATCATGTTGCAGGGCTGCTCCATGATGAAGGGAATCTCGGGGCATTCGCGCGACAGGCGCAGCGCAGCGCGTCGCGGGTCGGCAGGCCCCGGTTGGCGTCGACCGCATGCCGCTGCCGCGCAGCACCTCCCAGACCTTGCGGATCACCGCAATATCCACCTCCACCGACCGGCCGCCAACCTTGACCTGCATCCGGGGATAGCCCTCGGCCCGCTTTTCAGCGGTGATGCGGGCGATCTCGTCCGGCTCGCCCACGCCGCTGGCATAGTAGCTTGGCACCTGTTCCGTCACCGCGCCGCCCAGCAGGTTCGAGGTGCGCCACGGCACGTTGTAGAACCGTGCCGTCTGGCCGATCATGAAGTTCATCAGGCTGATTTCCGGGGTGCCCGCCATCGGCGCGCCAGATTTCATCGAAACGGTCGAGAGGTAATGGTCATAAATCGCGGGCGCGCCTTTGCGGATGACCTGCGTATAGGCCAGCGCCGACAGCGCCTCGGCGTTCAGCTGCGCCACGGCGGGCGCGACCGAGGCGGGCGTATTGGCCCCGCCCAAAACGAAGGGCGAACACAGCACCGGCTGCTTGCGCTTCACAAAGGCGCGCATCGCCGACAGCATGGTCTCATCCCAGACCAGCGGCGAATTGCCATTGCAATTACCGGTGGTGACCGGGGTTTCCTCCATCACGTCGCGGCCAAACAGGATCTCGCACATTTGCATCACATCCTCGGCATTTTTGCCGGAGGTCGTCATGCCCATGAAGGTCTTGTCTGAGTGTTTGATCGAGGAATAGGTGATGTGCAGGTGGCGATGGCTGACCTTCAGATCCATCGGCTCCACAATATGATGTGCCGTTGAATGCAGAGCTGGCGACATATGGGCCAGTTTGTGAAACATGCTCAGATCGGCCATGGTCGGCCAACGCCGCACATCCTCCAGATCGCGGAGGAAAGGCGCCCCGGTTATCGGCACGAAGATCGAATATTTGCCGCCAAAGGGCAGGCTGCGTTCGGGGTTGCGGGCGCGGTATTCCCAGGCGGAGGGGATGGTTGCGATCAGTTCGCGCACCAGATGGCGGTCGAGGTAGACCCGCTCGCCCACCACCTTGGCCCCGGCGCGGTGCCAATCCTCCAGCGCGATTGCGTCGCGGAAGATCACGCCCACCTCCTCCAGAATGGCCATGGAGGCGGCGTCGATCCGCTCCACCTGTTCTTGCGTCATGGCAAGGCATTCGGGGAGGCCGCGCTTGAGGCTGGGCAGCATGGCTAAATCGGGGGCGGCGCGCAGGGCTCTGCGGGCGCCGCGGCCACCTGCGCGGGTGGTTCGGGCCGGAATATCGTTCATGGTTGCACCTTGCGAAAACCTGATGCCCCAAGGATCGCCAAAGCCAGGGCCCGCACCGCCTTGGCGGCGAAGCGGATGGGCGATTTTGCGACATGGTGCAGATTTCGCGGGGCAGGCTGAATGGGCTGAAAGCGCTTTGGTCAGCTAGCATTGCCGCGCGTCTGGTGCTGCAAAAATCAAGCAGAAGTGATGCTCAAACCGCTTTGACGATCTGCCCGCGCTCGGCTACTCCTTGGCGGTCAAGGTGGCCTTGCCGCCCATTCGCAGCCAAAGGGGATTTTCATGACCAAGATCGTGCTGGTCGGTGCGGGCAGCCTGCAATTCGGCACCGGGATGCTGGGCGATATTTTCCAATCAAGCACCCTCGCCGGGGCGGAAATCGTGTTGAACGACATCAATGCTGGCGCGGCGCAGCGGATGCAAGCGCTGGCCGAGGAGACCATGGCGGCGCGCGGCCTGACCCATCGCATCCGCTGCGAACCCGATCTGGCGCGCGCCTTGCCGGGGGCCGATTTCGTGGTGATCTCGATCGAGGTGGGCGACCGTTTCGCACTCTGGGACATGGATTGGAAAATCCCGCAGCAATACGGCATCCAGCAGGTTTACGGCGAGAATGGCGGGCCGGGCGGCCTGTTCCACAGCCTGCGGATCATTCCGCCGATCCTGCAAATCTGCGGCAAGGTGATGGACCACGCGCCGGGTGCCACGATCTTCAATTATTCGAATCCGATGAGCCGCATCACCACCACGGTGCATCGCGCCTATCCCGGCATCAAATTCATCGGCATGTGCCACGAGATCGCCTCGCTGGAACGCCACTTGCCGCCGATGCTGGGCCAGCCGCGCGAGAATATCCGCTATCGCGCCGGGGGCCTGAACCATTTCTCGGTGATGACGGAATGCAGCTATGTGGATACCGGCCGCGACGCCTACCCGGATGTGCGGGCGCGGGCGGAGGGCTATTTCGGGCGGCAGCCGGGATATTCCGAGATCCTGACCGCCACGCGCAATTCCGGCAAAGCGGTGGAAACCGAAGGCTGGATGGACATTGACCTGTCGCATATCACCGAGGTGCGGCCCTGGTCGGATCGCTGGTTGTTCCGCGAGGTGCTGGAACGCTTCGGCCTGCTGCCGATCACCTATGACAGCCATTTTGGCGAATATATCCAATGGGCGCATGAATGCAGCGACCATCGCGGCATTCTGGATTTCTACACCTATTACCGCAATTTCCTGGGCCGCACCGCGCCGCAGATCGGCACTCATCTGCACGAGCGCGTGGTGCCGGTGATGGAGGGGATCCTGACAGATTCCGGTTATGAGGAGGCGGCGGTGAACATCCCCAATGCGGGTTACATCGCCGATCTGCCGGAATGGCTGGCGGTCGAGGTGCCCGCGGTGGTGACGGCCAAGGGGGTGCAGGGCATCAAGCTGGATATGCCAGTGGGCATGCGCGGGCTGCTGTCGAACCAGATCGGCGTGCATAACCTGACCGCCGAGGCGGTGTTGCAGGGCAGCCGCGATCTGGCGATTCAGGCGCTGCTGGTCGATCCGGTGGTGACTGTGGCGCGCGGCATTCCGGCGCTGGTCGATCACATGATCGCCGAGCAATCGCCCTGGCTCGACTACCTGCGCTAAGCCGGGTCAGCGGGCATAGGGATTGGGCAGCGCGGGCAGCACCTTGCCCGTGCAAGCGCCGAAGCCGATGGTATAGCCCTCGCCCCGGCACTGGCCGCGCAGGGTGAGCGTGTCGTGATCCTCGATGAAACTCCGCATGCCGCCTGCGATGGCGAAGGGCTCCTTGCCGCCCCATGACAGTTCCAGCAGGCTGCCCCGGCTGTCTTTCGTCGGGCCGGAAATCGTGCCTGATCCCAGCAGATCGCCGGTGTTCATCGCGCAGCCGCAGCTCGTGTGATGCGCCAATTGCTGCGCAGCGGAGTAATACAGTTCCGCAGCATTGGTGCGGGCGATGATCGTCTCCGGCCCGCCCTCCGGTGCCAAGCCCACCTCCAGCGCGATGTCGTAGAGCATTGGGCGCGGCTCTTCCAAATAGGGCAGCAGCGGTACCGCGCGCGCGGGCGTGCTGGTGCGGAACGGCTCCAGCGCCGCCTTCATCACGATCCAGGGGCTGATCGTGGTGGCGGTGGCCTTGGCCTGAAACGGCCCCAGCGGCTGATATTCCCAAGCCTGAATGTCGCGCGCCGACCAATCATTCAACAGCACATAGCCAAAGATCATCTCATCCGCCTCGGCCACCGTCACCGGCCCTTCCGATGGCATGCCCACCACGGCCCCCAGCTCCAGCTCGATGTCAAAGCGGCGCGAGGGCTGGAAGACCGGCATCGCCTGATCCGGTGCCTTCACCTGCCCCCAGGGCCTGCGCACCGGCGTGCCGGAAACCACCACCGACGAGGCCCGCCCGTTATAGCCGATGGGCATATGCAGCCAATTCGGCGGCAGCGCGTTTTCCGGCCCCCGGAACATGGTGCCCACATTGACCGCATGGTTCCGGCCCGCATAGAAATCGGTGTATTCGCTCACAAGGAAGGGCATGTGCAGCGCCACCTCCGCCAGCGGCGTCAGGAACGGCTCCACCGCCGCGCGCTCCGCCGCTGGCGGAGGTGGCGCTGCACATGC
>CALKAA010000093.1 GCA_937983495.1 uncultured Gemmobacter sp.
GCCCGAGGCCAGCAGGCACACCACGCCATCCGGCATGGTGACGGTGATCGTCCAGCTTCCGGTCTCAGACGCGAAAAGTTCCATCACCGTGCTATTGGCCGCCAGCCCCACGGCCTGCCGGCTTTCGCCATAGCGATTGGCCAGCGTCTCCAGCACCATCTGGCGCGGACCGCATTGACCTTGCGCCTGCGCAGCCCCGGCGAAAAGCAAAAGCGCAGGCACGGTGAGAAGGATCTTCAACATCATTTGGCCTTTCCGGTTGGGGCACCCTGCGGCGCGACTTTGCACTGGCCCCAGCCTGCGCCCGACGCGCTGAGAAAAGATTAACAGCCGGCACGTTCTCGCGCCGTTCTCGGTCCCGCGATTTTCTGCAATGCGGCAAATCTCCACTTGCCACAAATGGCGATTTCGTGCTTCCTCGCGCAAGATTATTACTCAGGAGACTCGCATGTCGCGCCCCTTCCGTTCCGTGCTGTATATCCCCGGCTCGAAAGAGCGCGCGCTGGAAAAGGCCATGGGCCTGCCCGCTGATGCGATCATCTTTGATCTGGAAGACGCCGTCGCCCCCGAGGAAAAGCCCGCCGCGCGCAAGCTGCTGGCGCAGGTGCTGACGGATTGGGATTTTGGTGCCCGCGCGCGCATCGTGCGGATCAACGGGTTTGACACCGAATGGGGCCGCGCCGATGCCGCTGCGATGGACGAGGCGATTGCGCGCGGCGCGAAAATCGACGCAATTCTGATCCCCAAGGTCAACAGCCCCGCCGATCTGGATGCAGTGGCTCAGGCTGTGCCCGGCGCCGATCTCTGGGCGATGATGGAGACCTGTCAGGGCATGCTGAACGCCGCCGCCATCGCCGCGCATCCGCGCCTCAAAGGCATGGTGATGGGCACCAATGATCTGGCGAAGGAGCTGAACAGCCGCTTCCGCCCCGACCGTCTGCCAATGCAGGCAGGCCTTGGCCTTTGCCTGTTGGCGGGCCGGGCGCATGGGCTGACCCTGATCGACGGGGTTTACAATGCCTTCAAGGATGAGGAGGGCCTGCGCGCCGAATGCGAGCAAGGCCGCGACATGGGCTTTGACGGCAAGACCCTGATCCACCCGGCGCAGCTGGAGATCGCCAATACCGCCTTCGCCCCTTCGGACGCCGAGATCGACCTCGCCAAACGCCAGATCGAGGCCTTCAATGCCGTGATGGCGCAGGGCGGCGGCGTGGCCGTGGTGGATGGCAAGATTGTCGAGAACCTGCATATCGTGACAGCCAAGGCCACCCTCGCCAAGGCGCAGGCGATTGCGGCCATGGCAGAATGATGATTATGTGAACCAGTTTCACATCATCGGAGCCAGCCATGCTATTGCTCGCCCTCGGCCTTGCCCTCTGGGTTCTGCCACATCTTCTCAAACGCCTTGCCCCCGGATTGCGCGCGCAATGGGGCGACCGGGCCAAACTGCCGCTGACGCTGGCCATGGTGGCCGGGATCGCGCTGATGATCATCGGCTATCGCGCGGCAGAGGGCAGCTTTTACTGGGGCCGCTCTCCCGCCATGGTCGGGATCAACAACCTCTTGATGCTGGCCTCGGTCTATCTGTTTGCCGCAGCGGGCATGAAAACCGCCATCGCGCGCAAGCTGCGCCATCCAATGCTTTGGGGCGTGATCCTCTGGGCCATCGCACATCTGTTGGTGAATGGCGACACGCCCTCTTTCGTGCTGTTTGGGGGTATCGGTGCCTGGGCCTGTGCCTCCATGCTGCTGATCAATCGCGCTGAAACCTGGACGCCCCCCGCCGCCAAGCCGGTAAAATTTGAGGCCATGGCCTTGGCAGGCACTCTGCTGGTCTATGGCGCGATGGCCGGTGTGCACTATGCCCTCGGCTACCCTGCTTTCGGATAACACCATGAAACTCTACCGCTTTCTGTCGGATGACGACACTTCGGCCTTTTGCCACAAGGTGACGGCCGCCTTGAACAAGGGTTGGGCGCTGCATGGCGACCCGACCTATGCCTTTGACGCCGCGCGCGGGGTCATGCGCTGTGGTCAGGCGGTGGTGAAAGAGGCCCCCGGCGACTACACGCCCGAAACCAAACTGGGCGAACACTAAGCCCCCGCGCGGCGGATGGCCCCCGCCGCGCCCCAAAAGGAGAGAGCGCATGAAGACCAATCCCGGTCGTTTCTTCGAGGATTACCGTATCGGCGAGGTGATCCGCCACGCCGTACCCCGCACCGTCAAGATGGGCGAGCGGGCGATGTATCATGCGCTGTATCCGGCGCGGCATGCGCTTTATTCCTCGGATGTTTTCGCGCAAGGCTGCGGCCTGCCCGAAAGCCCGCTGGATGATCTGATTGCCTTTCATGTGGTGTTCGGCAAGACTGTGCCCGATGTCAGCCTGAACGCGGTGGCGAACCTTGGCTATGCCGAGGGGCGCTGGCTGCGCCCGGTCTGGCCGGGCGATACGCTGCGCGCGGAAAGCACCGTGATCGGGTTGAAAGAGAACTCCAACGGCAAGTCGGGCAATGTCTATGTCCGCACCGTGGGCCTCAATCAGCATGACGAGCCGGTGCTGGACTATGTGCGTTGGGTGATGGTGCGCAAGAACCGCCTTGATGCCCCCACGCCCGCGCCGCAGGTGCCCGAGCTGCAGAAAACCGTGGCGGCGAATGATCTGGTGATCCCGCAGGGGCTTGATTTCTCCAACTATGATTTCGGGTTGGCGGGCGAGCCGCATCGCTGGGGCGATTATGCGATCGGTGAGAAGATCGACCATGTGGATGGCGTGACCATCGAGGAGGCCGAGCATATGCTGGCCACCCGCCTGTGGCAGAACACCGCCAAGGTGCATTTCGACGCCACCTTCCGTGAGGATGGCAAGCGGCTGATCTATGGCGGCCATGTGATCTCGATGGCGCGGGCGCTGTCGTTCAACGGGCTGGCCAATGCGCAGATGGTGGTGGCGCTGAACGGCGGGGCGCATGCCAACCCCTGCTTTGCAGGCGATACTGTCAAGGCCTGGTCCGAGGTGCTGGACAAGGCCCCGACCAACGCCCCCGGTGTTGGTGCAATCCGGCTGCGGCTAGTGGCCGTGAAGCAGGGTGCCGCGCCCTTTGCACTGAAAGGCGCGGATGGCAAATATGCCCCAGAAGTGCTGCTGGATCTGGATTACTGGGCGCTGATGCCGCTGTAATTCACCCTCCCGCGCCGGAGGGCGCTACAGCACAAAATCGCTGGCACGCAGCGTGGCAAGCCGCTCCAGATGCAGCGCAAAATCGGCGCGTCCGTCACCGTCGGTATCGGCGGTGACGGTGATGCCCGCCCCGTCGCGCTGCCAGCGCAACTCGCCTGCGGAGCCGCTGAAGGCCGCGGTGCCGATCAAATCAAAACTCTGGTTGCCGCGCATCCCGCGCTGTGCATCAAGGGCTGACAGGTCGATCACATCGCCTTCGGCGCGGGCAAAATCCTGCACCCGGTCCATCGCACCGGGCCGACTATCTGCCAGTCGGGCAAAGACAAACCTGTCGGCCCCATAGCCGCCGCTCATCAGGTCTGCCCCGGTGCCGCCCTCCAGCACATCATCGCCGCTGTCACCGCGCAGGGTGTCGCGCCCTGCGCCGCCTTGCAGCGTGTCATCACCGCTGCCGCCCAGCACCCGATCCCGTCCGGCATCGCCGGCAAGCTGATCATCGCCCGCATTGCCGTTCAACACATCATTGCCGCCATAGCCGCGCGCGATGTCAGAATTTGATGACAGGTCAAACACATCCGCCTGCGACAGCACATAGGCTAGCAAGGCCGGACTGTCTGCCTCCATCAGCGCAAACAGCCGTGCCGCCGAGAGATTGGCCCCTTCAAACCTGTAGATCAGGGTATTCTGGAATGAAAAGGTATAGCCCGTCACCGTGCCGCTGATCTGCCCTCCCGGCCCCTGCCGGAACTGCCCGGTGGCAACCCCCTGCCAGCTCGGGCTGCTCAGGGTATCCATGAAGCTGATCTCGATCAGGTTGACGGAAAACGCCTCCACATGGCCATCCCAAGCCTGCCCAAAATCATTATAATATTGCTGATAGGTCCAGATCCGCGCCATATCGCCCCCCTTCTCATTCTCCCCTTCAGTCCCCCTCCGGCATGGCGAAAGCATGACCGGCGCAGGGCAATGCGCGGGCATGGACGCAAGGCCGGAATCGGCTTAGCCTTCCCCAAGATCACGCCCAGACCGGAGCCCGCCATGCGTGCAATCCTTGCCACTTTTGCCCTGCTTGCCAGCCCTGCTCTCGCGCAGGACGCCGACCCCAAAGCCGATTTCGTCGCCGACAATCTGGTGGCGATTTTCTATCACGAACTGGGCCACGCCCTGATCGACCAATTGGAGCTTCCGGTTCTGGGCAAGGAAGAAGACGCAGCCGACATCCTCTCGGTGCTGCTGATCGACGAGGTGTGGGAACCCGACATCGCGCAAGAGATCGTGGCGAACAATGCCATCGCCTATGCCATGCGCGCCGAGGCCGGGGCCGAGGGTGACCCCGGTTTCTGGGATGTGCATGGCCATGACCTGCAACGCTATTACACCCATGTCTGCCTGTTCTACGGGGCCGACCCGGAAAAGCGCGAGGCCTTCGCCCTTGCGGCCGACCTGCCCGCCGAACGCGCGGCCGGATGCCCGGAGGAGCGGCAACTGGCCGAGGATAGCTGGTGGACCTATCTGCAACCGCTCGCCGATCAGGCCCCCGGCACCGCGCTGGCGCTCAATGCCGCCGAGGATGAGTTCACTGCCAATGTGATCGGCGATGAGATCACCGCCCTGAACGAGCGTTTTGACCTGCCGCAAGAGGTGACAGTCGATGTGACCGAATGCGGCGAGATCAACGCCTATTACGTTCCGTCAGAGAGTCGCATCATCATGTGCACCGAGTTTTCCGAATTCCTGTGGCAACAGGCCGAGGCCGCCGAACTGTGATCACAGCCCCAAAAAATGTGATCACAAATCGGATATTTTTCATCGTGATAGCGTAAACGGCCCGGATTATCCGCGTTTGCACAGGTGACTTGGGCAAAAAACGCGCTATTGAAACATCAGAATTCCTGCCAGTGCGCGGCGCCGCGCCAAGCGACAGAGGGACATCATGGCTGAAGCAAAGCGGGTCGAACGCCCCCTTTCCCCCCACCTGCAAATCTACCGTCCGCAGCTGACCTCGGTCACCTCGATCCTGACGCGGATCACCGGCAACGGGCTGATCGTCGGCACGCTGCTTGCGGTCTGGTGGCTGCTCTCTGCCGCCATCGGGCCGGAGTATTTCGCCATTGCCAATGGTGTGGCGACCTCGTGGTTCGGCGATCTGGTGTTTTTCCTCTCCGCCTGGGCGCTGTGGTATCACTACCTCGCCGGGCTGCGCCATCTTTACTATGACGCCGGCAAGGGCCTCGACATTCCCACCGCCGAAAAGCTGGGCTGGGCCTGCATCATCGGCTCGGTCGTGCTGACCGTCATCACCGCGCTGATCGTCTGAGGGGGCCACCATGCGTTATCTGACCGCCCGTAAACGCGCCGAGGGCAAGGGCGCTTCCGGCACCGGCACCGAACATCACTGGTTCATGACCGTTTCGGCCGTGGGGCTTGCCTTCATGATCCCGGTCTGGGTCTATATCTTCGGCTCCGCACTTGGCAAAGGCCATGCGGAAGTGGTGGCGACCTTCGCCCGCCCCTTCCCCGCGATCCTCACCGCTCTGGTGCTGTTTGTCGGCATGCGCCACTTCGCCAAGGGCGCGCAGATGATGATCGAGGATTACGCCCGTGGCAGCGCCAAGAAGGGCCTGATCATGCTGGCGATTTCGATTTCCTATGCCGTGATCGCTGTGGGCTTCTACGCCCTCGCCAAGATCGCGCTCTGAGAGGCTGACCGATGACCACCGCTTATCCTTACGAAGTTCACGACTATGATGTCGTCGTGGTCGGCGCCGGTGGCGCGGGCCTACGCGCCACGCTGGGGATGGCCGAGCAAGGCCTGCGCACCGCTTGCGTGACCAAGGTGTTCCCGACTCGCTCGCACACCGTGGCGGCGCAGGGCGGCATCGCGGCGAGCCTTGCCAATATGGGCCCCGACAACTGGCAGTGGCATATGTATGACACTGTGAAGGGCTCTGACTGGCTGGGCGATACCGACGCGATGGAATACCTCGCACGCGAAGCCCCGGCTGCTGTGTATGAGCTGGAACATTACGGCGTGCCGTTTTCGCGCACCGAAGAGGGCAAGATTTACCAGCGCCCCTTTGGCGGCCACACCACCCAATTCGGCGAAGGCCCGCCGGTGCAGCGCACCTGCGCCGCCGCCGACCGCACCGGCCACGCCATTTTGCACACGCTTTATGGCCAAAGCCTGAAGAATAACGCGGAATTCTACATCGAATATTTCGCGCTGGACCTGATCATCACCGATGGCCGCTGCACTGGCGTGGTGGCCTGGAAGCTGGATGACGGTACGATCCACGTCTTCAATGCCAAGATGACCGTGCTGGCGACTGGCGGTTATGGCCGCGCCTATTTCAGCGCGACCTCGGCCCATACCTGCACCGGCGACGGTGGCGGCATGGTCGCGCGGGCGGGTCTGCCGTTGCAGGATATGGAATTCGTGCAATTCCACCCGACCGGCATCTATGGCTCGGGCTGCCTCATCACCGAGGGCGCGCGCGGCGAAGGTGGCTATCTCACCAACTCCAAGGGCGAGCGCTTCATGGAGCGTTACGCGCCCCATTACAAAGACCTCGCGCCGCGCGATTATGTCAGCCGCTGCATGACCATGGAAATTCGTGAAGGCCGTGGCGTGGGCGAGCATGGCGATCACATCCACCTGCACCTCAACCACCTGCCGCGCGAAACGCTGGAACTGCGCCTGCCCGGCATCTCGGAATCCGCGCGCATCTTTGCGGGCGTTGATCTGCACAAGGAGCCGATCCCGGTGCTGCCGACCGTGCATTACAACATGGGCGGTATCCCCACGAACTATTGGGGCGAGGTGCTGAACCCCACGCCCGAGAACCCCGACGCCATCTTCCCCGGCCTGATGGCCGTGGGGGAGGCCGGCTGTGCCAGCGTGCATGGCGCGAACCGTCTGGGCTCCAACTCGCTGATCGACCTCGTGGTGTTTGGCCGCGCCGCCGCCATCCGCGCCGGCGAGATCGTCAACCCGAAAGAGCGCAGCGCCCCGGTGAACACCGCCGAGGTGGACCGCGCGCTTGGCCGCTTTGACGCGCTGCGCCATGCCAATGGGGCCATCCCCACCGCCGACCTGCGGCTGGAGATGCAGAAAACCATGCAATCTGACGCTGCCGTGTTCCGCACCGAGAAAACTCTTGCCGAGGGTGAGGTGAAGATGACGGCCATCGCTGGCAAGATGGGCGATGTGAAAGTTACCGACCGCAGCCTTGTGTGGAACAGCGACCTGATGGAAACGCTGGAGCTGACCAACCTGATGCCGAACGCGCTGGCCACCATCTATGGCGCGCATGCCCGGACCGAAAGCCGCGGTGCCCATGCGCATGAGGATTTCCCGAACCGCGACGACGTGAACTGGCGCAAGCACAGCCTCGCCCATGTCGATGGCGCGAAGGTCACGCTCAGCTATCGCGCTGTGCATGTCGACCCGCTGACCCCGGAAGCGGAAGGCGGCATCAGCCTGAAGAAAATCGCCCCCGCGGAACGCAAGTTCTGATCCGGGAGGCTAAAAACCGCCGCCGGGTCAGCCCCGGCCGCGGTCTGGCACTGGACGTTGGGCCGCATTTCTGGTGCGGTAGGACAATGGGTGCTGTGGCCTGCCAGCCGCAGCGCCGTATCAAGGATCAGGAGTTCAACATGCTGCGTGTCCCTTCTCTGTCTGTCCTCGCCGCCGGTGCCGCTTTGGCTTTCGCGCTGCCCACGGGTGCCATGGCGCTCGACAATCATGATCTTGTGCTGGCCTGCATGCAGAAAACCGGCGTGAAGGGCGATTACGATTATTCGCCCAAATCCGCGATCCCGCATATGAAGGCGCTGCCCGGTGGCACCGCAGCCGGGGCCGCGCGGCTGAATGCCTGCATCGAACAGTCGATCGACGTTTACCGCCCCGCCTATGTGGGCCGTGCCACCGGCGAAATGGACGATCTGACGCGCGGCCGCATTGCCGTGGCCATGGCGAATGAGCGGAATTCCGAGACCGCGCCCTGCCAGATCGTGCTGATCGGTGGGGCCGGTTATGCCTGCCACCGGCCCTGGTGATGGGGGCGTGATGCGTCTTGCGCTGCTTTTCACGCTTGGTCTGATGGTCGCCTGCTCGCCGCAGAGCCTCGCCGATGGCGTGACAGATCGCGCCGCGCGGTCAGTCACGGTGCAGGTGTTGCAAGCCTATATGACCGCCCCGCAAGCGGAAATTGCCGCCGATTGCGTGCTGGGCAATGCCGACATTACGGAGCGTCGCGCGCTGGCCCGTGATGTCGGCGTGCGTCCCGGCACGCTGACCAGCCAGAATGTCACCAATATCATCCGTCGCCCCGGCACCGGCGCTTGCCTGCGCAGCCGCGGCGTAACACTGGGAGGCGCGTGACCCATGCGCGCCGCCACCCTCGCCCTGTTGATCGCCCTCCCCCTCGCCGCCTGCGGCCCCGTGTCGCGCGAACAAGCCGAGCGGGATTGCTATTCCCGCGCCCGGCTGGCCCAACAGCCGCGCGGCGAAGTGGGCGTCGGCATCGACAGCGAGAGCCGCACCCACAGCTCGCTGAAGCTGTCGGTCTCCTCCGATTACATCCAGGGCCGCGACCCCGCCGCCGTCTATGACGCCTGCGTTTATCAGAAATCCGGGCAAATGCCGTCGCAGCCCCTCTACACACGTCCCGATTGGAGAGACTAGCCAATGGTCCAGTTCACCCTGCCAAAGAACTCCAAAATCCGCACCGGCAAGACCTGGCCGAAGCCGGAAGGCAAGAATGTGCGCAAGTTCCAGATCTATCGCTGGAACCCCGATGACGGACAGAACCCGCGCGTCGACACCTATTTCCTCGATATGGACAAGTGCGGCCCGATGGTGCTGGACGCGCTGATCAAGATCAAGAACGAGGTCGATCCGACGCTGACCTTCCGCCGCTCCTGCCGCGAAGGGATTTGCGGGTCGTGCGCGATGAACATTGACGGCATCAACACGCTGGCCTGCATCTATGGGCTGGATGAGGTGAAGGGCGATGTGAAGATCTATCCGCTGCCGCATATGCCGGTCATCAAGGACCTGATCCCCGATCTGACCCATTTCTATGCCCAGCACGCCAGCATCATGCCCTGGCTGGAAACCAAGACCAACACGCCCGCGAAAGAATGGCGCCAGTCGATCGAGGATCGCAAGAAGCTCGATGGTCTCTATGAATGCGTGATGTGCGCCAGCTGCTCCACCTCCTGCCCAAGCTATTGGTGGAACGGGGATAAATACCTTGGCCCGGCCGCGCTGCTGCATGCCTATCGCTGGATCATCGACAGCCGCGACGAGGCGACGGGCGAGCGTCTGGACAATCTGGAAGACCCCTTCAAGCTCTATCGTTGCCACACGATCATGAACTGCGCCAAGACCTGCCCCAAGGGCCTGAACCCGGCCAAGGCGATTGCCGAGATCAAGAAGATGATGGTCGAACGCGCGGTTTGATCTGCGAAATCTGACGAAAGCCCCGGCCCCCGCGCCGGGGCTTTTTGTATGAAGGCTCAAGATGATCCTGCTGCTCCCCCTGCTGGCCATCGGCGTTTTTCTGTATCTGTGGCTGTCGCGGCGGGGCAGCACGCTCACGCGGCACTGTCTGTGGCGGCAGCATCGGGCCGAGGGGAGATGGCGTTGCGCGGCCTGCGGAGCCGAGATGGACGACACAAAAGCACAACCACGCCAATGCCTTAGACCTCCGGCTTGACCTGGGCGACGCTTCGCCGCAGCTTGGGGGAAAACCCCTCAGGAAGGCCGATATGAAACCTATCTCCCCCGAGACGCTCGCGCCCCCGGATGCTGGCCAGCGCCGTGCCGTGGCACCGGTGATCTGCTATCCGGTGGAAACCCTGCCCAAGCCCGATCTGGCCGCCTATCGCGCCGCGCGGGAGGGCTGGCGCAAGACCGGCGAGCTGCGAGTCCCAGCCCGCGATGCCGCCAGTTTCACCGTGCCCGCCGGGCATTTCTTTCGCATCACCAGCGTTGAGGGCCCGCAGGTGGGCGACCTGAATCTGTGGAATGCCAATAACTTGGCTGAGAGATTCTATTCCGGCAAGACCCGCGCGCTGCATGGCACGCATTTGTCGACCGGCGACCGGATGTGGACCAGCCATCCGTATCTGCGGCCCATGGCGACCATCACGCAGGACACACTGGATTGGTATGGCTTCGACGGGTTTGGCGGCGCGGTGCATGATGTGATCGGCACGCGCTGCGACCCCTACACGCACAATCTGCTGAGCCATGGCGGCCAGTATCACCACTGCTGCCATTCCAACCTGACCCGCGCCCTGGCCGATGCGCGGGGGCTGAGCCTGCCCGAGGCTGAAGGCTATGTGCATGATGTTCTTAATGTTTTCATGTGCACAGGCTTTACCCGCGACACCGGGCAATATTTCATGAAGGCCAGCCCGGTGCGGCCGGGCGACTATCTGGAATTCTTTGCCGAGATCGACCTGCTGGGGGCCTTGTCGGCCTGTCCGGGGGGTGATTGTTCGGCGGAGCATTCGTCAGATGCGGCGGCCTGCTATCCGTTGCTGGTGGAAATCTTTGCCCCAAAAGCCGCGCCCGCAGGTTGGGTGCCCCCGCCGCTGAACGGATATGACCAAAGCCATGGCCGTTAAGCGCCCGATTTTTCTGCGAAAAATCGAAGGCTTTGGTCAGCAGTAGCGCTCAACGCCGTGCAGTTGGTGATCGCCATAGCGGTCACCGGCTGCAAAGCCTGCGGGCAGGAGTGTTTCGATTTCGGCACGGTCGGCAGGGGTGAGGACCGGCAAGGGCAGCCATTGGCGCAGGCGGTTTGCGGCGCGGGTGCCGGGGATCGGGATCACGCCATCGCGGGCAAGCCAAGCCAGTGCCGTCGCCGGAACAGACCAGCCCCGCGCAACGCACCATGCGCGCAAGCCATTGATTCTATGGATGTTCAGGCTGAAATTCGGCTCCATGAAGCGGGGGTTTTGGGCGCGGAATCCATCCTGCACCTGATCCAGGCGCAAGGGCTGATCGCCCAACATGCCGCGCGCCAGGGGCGAGAAGGCCACGAATGTGACGCCAAGCCTTTGACATTCCTGCAAAAGACCCAGTTCCGGGTGGCGGGTCCAAAGCGAATATTCGTTCTGCACCGCGAGGCAGGGGTGAATGGCATGGGCCTGACGCAAGGTTTCGGGGGCGATTTCCGAGAGGCCGTAGCCGCCAATTTTCCCTTCTTTTTCAAAATCTTGCAGCGCACCAATCACCTCCTCCAGCGGGCGGGCGGCCTCGCGGCGGTGGAGGTAGAACAGGTCCACCCGATCGACCCGGAGCCGCCGGAGGCTGCCCTCCAGCTCGGCACGCAGATGGGCGGGATCGTTGCGGATGCTGCGGGGCGGGCCGTTCACGATGGCCGCCTTGGTGGCCAGCACGAGGCCTTGCGGGCGGCGGGTGGACAGCCAGCGGCCGATCACCGTTTCGCTGACACCCATACCGTAAATATTTGCCGTATCTAGGAAATTTATCCCGGCATCCCACATGGCATCGAGGCAGCGCAGGCTTTCGCCCTCGTTTGTGGGACCGAAAATACCGCCAAAGGACATGGCACCAAGGCCAAGCCCAGACACCAGAGGGCCATGGGTTCCGAGGGGGAAGCGGTGCATCGGAAATCCTTTATCTGACCGGTAAAAGAGTAAGCATCTATACAGTTTCCCCCGTTTTTCAGGGCAAAGTGTCACCGCCTATACAGTTTTGCGGCAGGTCAGACCGCAAAACTGTAACCGGATATACACTTTCCCTGCGCGTCTCAGGCGAAGGCGGCGGTGAGGGCGATTTCGACCATATCGCCGAAGCTGGTTTCGCGCTGATCGGCGGGCAGCGCCTCGTGGGTGAGGATGTGATCAGAGATCGTCATCACCGCCAGCGCGCGGCGGCCATAGCGGGCGGCGAGGGTATACAACTCGGCGGCCTCCATCTCCACCGCCAGCACAGCATGGCGCTGCATCTGGTCCGACAGATCCTGCCGCTCGTCATAGAAGGTGTCGGAGGAATAGATCGCGCCGGCATGAATGCCGATGCCGCGCTGCGCCGAGATGGCAAGCCCGGCATCATACGCCGCCTTCAGCAGGCCGAAATCGGCCACCGGGGCAAAGTTCAGCTCGCGGAAGATCGTGCGTGAAGGGGAACCGGCGGTGCAGCAGGCCTGCGCCAGCACCACATCGCGCACCTTCACATGGTGCTGCAAGGCCCCGGCCGAGCCGATGCGAATCAGCGTCTGAGCGCCATAATCGCGGATCAGCTCATTGGCATAGATCGACATCGAGGGCATGCCCATGCCGGTGCCGTGGATCGTCACGCGGTGGCCGCGCCAGGTGCCGGTATAGCCCAACATGCCGCGCACCTCGTTCACCAGCACGGCATCTTGCAGGAAGGTCTGCGCGGCCCAGCGGGCACGGTAGGGGTCGCCCGGCAGCAGCACGGTTTCGGCAATCTCGCCGGGTTTGGCACCAATATGGAACGTCATTCGCTTCTCCCTCAACTGGGGGAACTATGCCCGGCACAGGCAGGGGCGGCAAGCCTGCCGTCAGGGTGCGGGGCCGGACGGCGGCATCGCTTCGCCCTCCATCAGCTTGCGGCGTTTGGTGCTTTCCTCCACCGCCTGCCGAAGCTGGTCGTTCTTGGCGAGCAGATCAAGGAAGCGGGCCTCATCCAGCCGCAAGAGGGTGCAATGGGTCAGCGCCTTGGCGTCGGCGCGGCGCGGGCGGCGGGTGAGGATGCCCAACTGGCCAAACATCTCGCCCCGGCCCAGTTTCTGCACCTGCCCTGCAAAGGTGACCTCCACCGCGCCGGAGGCGATGAAGAACACATGCCGCGCCGGATCGCCCTTGCGCAGCAGCGTGTCGCCCGGCTGAGCATAGACGGTGGAGATGCGCTTTTGCACCATTTTAAGCTGTGCGGCCTCCAGCCCCGCCAGCGCGGGCAATTGGCGCAGCATCTCGGATTTCTGCATCGCCAGATCCAGCGGCGGGCGCTGCGCCTGCCGGGCGCGGGCCTCGCGCATGGATTGGATGAGGGCGGTATGCACCTCGCGCCCGATCAGACCATCGGCCAGCATGGTGTCATATTCGCGCTCCTCCAGCCGCAGGGCGAGACGGCGGATGAAGCGGCGTTCCAGCTCTTCGGCATAGCCGGGATATTGCAGGCGCAGCGCCTCCAGCGCCTCGGCATTGGCCTTCTGGCGGGTGGTCAGCACCTGATGCAGGATCTCGGCGACGCGGCGGCCATGGATGCGGCGGATCTTGCTGTCGATATAATGGTGCAGTTCCTCAAGGATGCGGCGCTGGCCCAGGAGCATCTCGAAGCGCGAGGAAATGAGCTGTGCCAGGGGCCGCGACAGGCGCAGGCTGTTATGCAGGCGGATCGCCCAGCGTTCGCCCCTGGCATAGCGCAGGCTGCGGCGGGCAGCGCGCAGATAGCCCGCGCGGCCGCCGGTGCGGGTGGCCTCCATCAGGCGGTCGGTCTGGGCGAGCAGGCGTTCGGCCTCGTCTGGTGCCAGTTCCTGATCGTGGAAGGCCTCCAGCACGCGGTCGCGTTCATGGCCCGTCATGGCGAGAAGGCCAAGCGGCACGCGGTCTTTCTGGCGGATGGCGGTTTCGGCATCGGCCAGCGCCACGGCCTGATCGAGCCGCCCGGCAAAGGCCTTGGCCTCGGAGCGGACGATGTCGTGATCGAGGTTGTGATCCTTGACGCTGGAGGCCACGCCCTCGCGCACGGTTTGCAGCGCCACGGCGACGGCCTGGCGCGAAAGGGCGAGGTCGAGGGTGGAGAGGCGGGCGAGGCCAAGGGCGCGCACCACGCGGCGCAGCGTGGAGCCCTGGATGAACAGGGTATAGAGCGTGAAGCCGGTGGCGAGGATGCCCAGTTCGCGCCGGATGTCGGAGGGCACGCGCCAGTTCTCGGTGACAGCGAGGGCGAGGGCCAGCGTGACGGCACCGCGCAAGCCGCCCCAGAGCATCGCGATCCGATAGGGCCGTTCGACCTGCGGCGAGAGGTTGAAGGCCGAGAGCAGTGGCAGCACGCCCCAAAGCATGACCATGCGGGCCGCGCTGGCGGCGAGGATCACCACGAGAATCAGCAGGAAATCGGCGGGCCGGGCATCGCCCAGAAGCCGCGGGATCAAGAGCGAGGCCATGACGAAGATCAGCGCCCCCGCCCAATGGGCGAGCAAGTCCCAGACCTCGCGCAGGTTGGTCCAGGCGGCGGGGGCGAGGCGGCCGGGGGCCAGCCAGTTCAGCGTCATGCCGGCCACCACCACCGCCACCACGCCCGAGGCTTGCAGAACATAGTCGGCAATCACATAGGTCGCATAGGGAATGGCGATGGAAAGCGAGAGTTGCGCCAGCGGCCAATGGCCCAGAAGGCGCATGGCACGCAGCGCGATACGGGCGATGATCCAGCCGCAGATCGCGCCGGAAAGGATGATGGTGGGCAGGCCGATCAGCGCGTCGCGCAGGGTGGGGTTGGGCACGCCCGCCATGACGAAGGTGAGGAAGAAGCCAAAAAGCGCAATGGCGGCGGCGTCGTTCAGCAGGCTTTCGCCCTCGACGATGCGGGCCAGCCGCTGCGGGGTGGAGAGGCTGCGGAAGATCGAGACCACCGCCGACGGGTCGGTGGTGGAGACCACGGCACCGAGCAAGAGGCAGGCCAGCAGCGGCATGCTGCTGAAGGGCGCAAGGGCGAGGCCGACGAAGGCGGTGGCCACCAGCACGGCCAGCACTGCCATGACAAGGATCGGCACCCAGTCATCCAGCATGCGGCGCAGGTCAAGGCCAAGGGCGACCTGAAAGATCAGGGTCGGCAGAAAGACATACATGAAGATCGAGGATTTGATGGGCAGCGCCAGAAGCGCCGCGACCTCGGGGGCGAGCTGGTCGCCCCAGGCGGCGGCCAGGCCCACAGATGTGGCCCCCAAAGCCGCGCCAAACACGGCCAGCACCACCGAGTAAGGCAGGCGCAAGCGCTCCGCCACCGGCTCAGCCAGGGCGATCACCACAAACAGGACTGCAAGGGCCGAAACAAGCAAAATGATATCCATGCCAGCAGGATAAGGCAGGATGCGGCGGCGCGAAACGGGGTGTCACCATTTTGTGCGCAGGTTTTCGACGGGGCTTGCGATCCTTCTGCGAAGGATCGTGCCGATTTTTCTGCGAAAAATCGGGATGCGTCAGGGGCGGAGGGTCAGGACATAACCCTTGCGGGCGTTCAGGCCGTGAATGTCGAAGCGCAGCGGGCCAAAGGTCTCGATCCGGGTGTCGGGGCCGAAGAAACGGGTCTCATCCTGCCAGGCGGTTCCGGTGGCAACGCGCACCGACCAGTCGCCCGGCGGCACCAGCACCCGCAGCGGTGTTCCGGCCCGGCCATAGGCGGTCAGGATCACGACCCCTGTTGCCGGGTCTGTGACGGTGAGATGGCCACTTTGGCCCGGTGGCAGGCGCAGGACCAGGGGAAAGGTGCGTGGCAATGCGGTCTCGGCGCGGATCATGCCATGGGCAGGCTCGGCTCGCGCCACGACGGGCACCAGCAGGGCAAAGGTCAGCAGACAGATCAGCGCGCGCGTCATGGGGCAAACTCGGCGCAGGCCGCCTGCATCGCGGCAAAAAAGGCGGCGACATGGGCCCCGTCGGCCATGCCGTGATGCACCTGCAAGGCCACCGCCATGGTCCAGCGCCCGGCGGGTTCGGGCGTATAGCGGCCCCAGCACACGCGAGGAATGGTGTCATCAGCATCGAACACCGGATTATCGAAGGCGGTGAAATCCAGCCAGGGCTGGCAGGAGAGGAAGGCCACCGCATCATCGCCTTCGATGCCCGGCTCCATTTCGCCGCGGCGGAGCGTGGCGTCGATCTCGGCCCTGGCGGGGGGCGCGAAGGTGGCGAAGGCGGGGTGCCACTCCAGATAGGTGAACCCAAGGCGGCCATCGGGGAATTGCAGCGTGGGCGAGAGGCGCAGCCGGTCATGCTGCACCACCCGGTCACCCCGAATGCGGCAGCACAGCTCGGGCACGGCATGCAGCCCCGCGCCGGCGGCATGCACGCAGGCCAGATAGCTCGAAAAGCCGGGCTCCTGCGCCTTGCGCGCCAGAAGCGCGGTCACGTCGATGCGGGCGGTGACGGAATATTGCGGTTTTTGAAAGCGGCGAAACAGGGCCAGCGCCTCGCGCCGGGGCCATGTGGCCAGGTTGATCTCGGTCGCGGACATGCTGCCCCCTTCCCTCTGCATCGCATCATGGCAGGTTTGGTCCAGCCGGGAAAGCCTTTGAGCCGCAGAGCCTGCACGGGGCTCACGCGCTGCGTGCAGCCTCGATACGGGCAATGGCGGCGGCGATGGCGGCCTCGATGCTCAAATTGGACGTGTCGATCTGAAGGGCATCGGCGGCGGGGCGCAAAGGCGCGTCGGCGCGGCCCATGTCGCGGGCGTCACGCTCCTGCACCTCGGCCAGCACGCGGGCTTCGTCGCCCCCCACTTCCAGCCAGCGCCGATGCGCGCGCACCTGCGGGCTGGCGGTGATATAGAGTTTCACCTCGGCTTCGGGGCAGATCACGGTGCCGATGTCGCGCCCATCCAGCACCGCGCCACCGGGCTGTCGGGCGAAGCGGCGCTGGAAGGCCAGCAGGGCCGCGCGTACCTCGGGGATGGCCGCCA
>CALKAA010000094.1 GCA_937983495.1 uncultured Gemmobacter sp.
CATACGAGATTGGTCAGTCACTGGAGTTCAGACGTGTGCTCTTCCGATCTTGCACCCATCCCCCGCGACTGGCCGGCGCGGGCGCAATGGGCCGGCACCTATGACACCGCCTGGAGCCGTCGTCGCGCGCCCTTGCTGCCCGCCGATCTGGACCCGCGCTATTGGCAATCCGCCCCGCCCGATCAATGGCTTGACCCGGCGCATCTGCCCGGTGCCACCCTGCATCTGTCGGGCTTCGCGCCACAGCCCATGGCCATTCCGATCCCCGATTGCGAGCTGGAATTTGCCACCCGCTTTCGCGGTCAATGGCACCAGCAGACCCCGCGCCTGCAATCCCTGACCGTCGATCTTTCGGCGGGCACCCTGTCGCTTCTGTGGCTGGCCACGCTGCCCATTCAGGCCGCCCAAAACGATGTCCTGGTGGAGCGCAGCTTCATCGCCCTGCACAAGGGCCGCGGCTTCACCGTCTCGGCCGCCGATATGCCCGTGTTTTCAACCCCCTGGGAGGCTGCCTGATGGCCCATACCGTCGCTGCCAATGGCCTGACCATCTCGCATAAGGGCACCGGAGGTTACGAGATGAACTCGACCCCCGATGTCTGCAAACTGCCCAACAATGTGCCGGTGCCCTTTGCCATCATCTCCTTCTCCAAGGATCTGGTGCGCGGCACCACCACCGTCTTTGCCGATGGCGGCAATACGATCGACTGCAAGGGCTCGGCCCATAGCAAATGCATGGGCGACGAGCCGGGGGTGAACAAGGGCGTGGCCTCGGGCACGCAATTGCACGAAAGCACCTGGATCACCTGGTCGCCCAATGTCCGGGCCGAGGGGCGCAATATCGCGCGCCTGTCGGACAAGATGTTCATGAACAACAAGAACTGCATCTCGGGCGCCGGCGGCCATTACGAGGTGCCCGCCAGCATCAAAGACCCGATCCTGCGCGAGTTGTGCAAGATCTTCTGCGAAACCCGCGACGAATGGCACAAGTGCAAGGCCACAGGGAAGAAAGACTGCACGCGCCCCTCTGAACTGGCCAAAGGCAAGGTGAACAAGGCACTGGGCACCAAGGGCAGCGGCCTTGCCAAATCACTGGGCAGCAAGATCGGGGCCGCCGAACGGACCTTCTTCTCCTCGGCCGACAAGATGTTCGAGGGTGCCCGCAAGATCTATGACAAGGCCGGGATGGAACGTGCCATCAAGCGCCAGATCGAGAAATACGTCGGCAAGGAGATGTTGGAAAAAGGGGCCAAGATTGCCGGTCGCAGTTGGCTCAAGGTCGTTCCGGGGCTGAACGTGCTGTCCACCATCTATGATGCGGTGGATCTCGCGATGACCGCGAAAGACATTTACGACATGGTGAAAGGGGCTGACATGGTCATGGACAAGGCCATCAAGATCAAACCCGATTTCGCCGTGATGGATGAGAACGGCGCGCTTGAAAAGATCTATGACTTCAAGTTCGACGACCCCGAGACCGGCTATACCGATGACTGGCAGTCCAAAGCCAAACAGGAAGAAGCGTATAAATCGGCCTCGGGTCAAGACCCCCAGAAGGTCGACAATGAAACTTGCAAATGTGACAAGAAGCCCGGAAAGCCCAGTGTCGGAGTTTAAGATGCCGCCCTCATATCTGGTTTATGAAGACAGCACTGTTTATGCCCAGCCCGCCTTCCGCCTCATGGCGCTGGTCGATCTGCCGTTGGCCGATCCGAAGGCCCGGCAAGCGATGTCGGCGCTGCTGGATGTGTTTCTGGAATTTGCATCGCCCGAACTGGCGCTGTTTGCTCATGCAGGCGGCAAGATCAAGGCGCTGAAACCCGAAACCTTCTCGCCCAAGATCGTGGCCAAGGCCCGCAAGCGGATCGAGGAGGGCGACTGGCCCTGGCCCTCGACGATGCGGTTTTATGGTCATTTTGAAGACCCGCACCCCTCGGTCGCCCCACCGCATCTGCGTTTCGAAGAGCGGGGACAATTGAGTACAGTGCAAATCGAGCTGCCGCATGATGCCGAGAGCTTGGTTGATTTTGCAAATCGTGTACAGTCAGTTTTGCTCGACCTGCCAGTGCTTTGGGGCGTGGTGGGTTATGGGATGTATCAGCCGGTTTCAATTGACAGCCTGATCTGGATGCTGCCCCGCGTCACGCCGCGTTACCGCTGCGCCATCGAGGTGCAGCCGGACAGGGCCGAAAGCTCCCTGCGCCGCAGCGCGCGTCTGGAAGAATTGCGCCAGAACATCACCCCGGTCTTCACCCTCCCCTGGAGATGGCGCTGTATTTTTGAGCCTTAAAGATATTTCTACCTATTTGGAGCCAGTTAATGTGGGCAATGGCGAGTACTTTTTATGTGACTCGTGCGGGCGTTTTTATTCAATTCACTCGACAAATCGCCTCGATGAATTTATCTTTAAAATAGATTTTATTAACGTGGATCTTTCCTACAGTCTTTTCGAGAATACATGCAGTCAATAGGGGAAATCTCCTCTGAGACTCCTGACATTTCATCAATTGTAAAGAGGTTAATTGAACTTATCGATGCGGACGGCGGGTCTTAAGCCAACGGGTGTGTAGACAATTTTGACTGACGGATATTGGTCGCGGGGTTGATAGCCGGTGGTGGTGATCGAAGGTGGCACGGTCCACTTCCTGCGCGCCGATCACATCGGACGTCCGGTTTTCGCGATCAACGCCAGTGGCACGGTAGTCTGGAAGGCCAGCTACGATCCCTTCGCAATGTCCATGCCTCCACCGGCACCCCCGCCACCATCCGCTTCCCCGGCTAGTGGTTCCAGTCGGAAACCGGCATGCATCAGAACTGGATGCGCGATTACGATCCGATGACGGGCAGATATATGCAGGCGGATCCGCTGGGGTTGGTCGATGGTGCCAGCGTGTATGGGTATGTGCGGCAGAACCCTGTACGATACACTGACCCTACCGGGGAGTTCATTCCTCAAGCCATCGCTTGTTTGATCAATACTTGGTGCAGAACTGCGGCAGGCGCAGTAGCCTTTATAGCCTACGGATATCTTACTGACGAGAATAACTGCTATACTTGGGATGAAGCGCTGAGTTATGGCTCGCAGGGAGCTATGGTCTTCTGGGGAGTAGGCAAAGGGATGGCTCCTGTCTTCCGCACAACTGGGCCGTTTCGCAAAGGAGATTGGTGGAGTACTAGCCAATACTGGCGAGTCGGATGGAACAGAAAAGGCGGTAATAGAGTCTTTAGGTGGTATGCAAATGGACTGATAAACACAGCGACTGGTACGACGGAGGCCCTCTTTGAGAAAGGTATTGTTGGAAGATGGTCTTTCACCGTTGCAGCGTAGGCTAATTGACGTTCTTCTAGGGTTTGCTTGGAAAAGAGGGCTTTCCATAAAGTTCGCATTGGCAGGTAGATTGGAGAATGTCATTATTTTGTCGATCGAGCATATTTCTGTGAGTGTTTACAGCGATGCATTCGATATACAGGGATACTCAATCGACGAGCGCTTTGAAACAGATGATCTAGAAGGAACAGAGGATGCAGAAGATAAGTTGGCGAGCGCTTTAGATAGGCTGTTCTCATCTAGATGATGTAGACAAGGAGCGCCTGAAGTGGCTCGCAATCCATGGCGGTGATCGATGGCGGCACGGTGCATTTCCTGCGCGCCGATCACATTGGCCGGCCGGTCTTCGCAACCAACACCAGTGGCGCGGTGGTCTGGACGGCGAGCTACGATCCTTTCGGCAATGTCCACGCCTCGACCGGCACCCCCGCCACCATCCGCTTCCCCGGCTAGTGGCTCCAGTCGGAAACCGGCCTGCACCAGAACTGGATGCGCGATTACGATCCCACGACCGGCAGGTATATACAGGCGGACCCGTTGGGGCTTGACCTTGCCCCCCGGAAGTTCCCTCGCAGTGATGTAGAGTCTGCCCAACCTGAGAAGGAGCAGATGACATGAGGAAAAGCCGTTTCACCGAGGCGCAAATCATCGGGATGATCAAGGAGCAGGAGGCAGGCTTGCCGACCTCTGAGCTGTGCCGGAAGCACGGATTGAGCCCCGCGACCTTCTACAAGCAGAAGGCCAAGTATGGCGGGATGGACCTGTCCGACGCTAAGCGGCTGAAACAGCTTGAGGACGAGAATGCGAAGCTCAAGCGGCTGCTAGCGGATGCCATGCTCGATAACGTGGTTCTGAAGGATCTGCTGGGAAAACCCTGACGACACCGATGGCGCGGCGGGACGCGGTGCTGCGGGCGATGAAGGATCATCCGATCCTCACCGCCGGGCCTGCGTCCTGATCGGTGTCGATCCGAAGACGGTGCGGCGTGACAGGCCACCCGATCGAGCCATTGAGGCGCCATTGGTTCGAGCCCAATGGCGAGGCCGGAA